>CAMLOC010000097.1 GCA_946481465.1 uncultured Shinella sp.
CAGAACCGGCTTTCCGTCGCGGGTCACGGTCACGACCTCGCCCCGCTCGACGGCGTCGGCGAGCGCTTCCAGATCGCGTGTGGCTTCCTGCAGACTGACAGTCTTCATGGAAGGAAAGATAACACGGTGGCGCATCGGTCTCAACAAAGCCGAATATGCGAAAAGGGCCCGCCTCTCAGCGAGCCCTTCCCTGAACTGCGATGTATTCCTGCTTACTTCAGCGAAGCGCAGAAGCGCTGGATACGGCTGCAGGCCTCTTCGAGCTTGGCGTTCGAGGTCGCGTAGGACACGCGGAAGTTCGGGCCGAGGCCGAAGGACGAGCCGTGAACGGTGGCGACCCCTTCGGTGGCCAACAGCTCCATGACGAAGTCTTCGTCCGTCTCGATCACCTTGCCCGACGGCGCGGTCTTGCCGATCAGGGCAGCACAGGAGGGATAGACGTAGAAGGCACCTTCCGGCTTCGGGCAAACGATGCCGGAGGCCTGGTTCAGCATCGAGACCACGAGGTCGCGGCGCTCCTCGAAGGCCTTCTTCGATTCCGTGATGAAGTCCTGCGGGCCGTTCAGCGCCTCGACGGCGGCCCACTGGGCAATCGAGCAGGCGCCCGAGGTCTGCTGGCCCTGGATCATGTCCATCGCCTTGATCAGCGAGAGCGGGCCGGCCGCATAGCCGATACGCCAGCCGGTCATCGCATAGGCCTTGGAGACGCCGTTCATCGTCAGCGTGCGGTCGTAGAGGCCGGGCTCGACCTCGACCGGGGTGGCGAACTTGAAGTCGCCGTAGGTCAGGTGCTCGTACATGTCGTCGGTCAGCACCCAGACATGCGGATGGCGCATCAGGACGTCGGTCAGCGCCTTCAGTTCGTCATGGCTGTAGGCGGCGCCCGACGGGTTGGACGGCGAGTTGAAGATGAACCACTTGGTCTTCGGCGTGATCGCCTTCTCCAGGTCCTCGGCCTTCAGCTTGAACTTGTTTTCCTGGGTCGTCGCGACGAAGACCGGCGTGCCGCCGCACAGCGCGACCATTTCCGGATAGGACACCCAGTAGGGCGTGGGGATGACGACTTCATCGCCTGGATTCATCGTCGCCATGAAGGCGTTGAAAAGAATCTGCTTTCCGCCGGTGCCGACGATCGTCTGCGCGGCGGTGTAGTCGAGATTGTTCTCGCGCTTGAACTTCTTGGCGATCGCCTCGCGCAGTTCCGGGATGCCGGAGACGGGCGTGTACTTCGTCTCGCCGCGGTTGATCGCCTCGATGGCGGCCTGCTTGATATTGTCGGGCGTGTCGAAATCCGGCTCGCCTGCGCCAAGCCCGATGACGTCGCGGCCTTTCGCTTTCAGTTCACGCGCTTTCTGGGAAACGGCGATGGTGGCGGAAGGCTTCACACGGGAAAGGGCGTCGGCAAGAAAGGCCATGATGGAGATGTCCTCATCGGGTTCAAAGACGGCGTGACGCCATGGACCCGGAGCGCCGGGCTCCATAGCGGTTAGGTCTATGTCGAATGTGGGCGGGTCTTGCAAGCGCGAAGGACGAAAAAAGCGGGAAATGCGGGCCCGAGCGCAAAATTTCATGAACCCCATCAGCGGACGGAATGGATCGCGGCCTTCCCCGGAAAGAGATACACCAATTGGTTGAGGCGACGTGCAACAACAAAGATTTTTACGCGAAGGATTAAGCCGGCATTAACGGATGGCGCCTATGATCGCGCAGGTCGGGACGTCCCAGCAGATGGTGCGCTGCATGAGCGAAAGAAGCATCTTCTCCAATCTCGTCCGGCAGCCGGACGGCGCCTTTGGCGCGGCCTACGGCGCCTTCCTCCTGCAATCCGCCCTGCAGCCGATCTTTTGCGAGCGCGCGGACGGGCGCCTGCAGATTGCCGCGTTCAAGGGGTTGATCCGCGCCAGCGCCGGCGACATGCCGTGCTCCCCGGCGGAATTCTTCGAGCGGGTGCCGGAGGACGAGCGCATGGCGGTGGACGGCCTTTGCCGCAGCCTGCACATCCTCAATGCCGGCGCGCTCGGCCGGCGAGAGGCCGCGCTCATCGTCAACTTCCACGCCGGCCTCTACACGACGCCCCAGGCGATCCGCCAGGAGGTGGAGTGGCTGCGGCTCGCCGCGCACGAGGCGGGCCTGCCGCCGGCGCGCATCGCCTGCGAGATCCGCGAGCGCCCGCAGGACGACCTCGACCGGCTGGTGCCCTTCGCCGCGCGGCTGCGCGACAGCGGCTTTGCCATCGCCATCGACAACTATACCGGCGAGGACCGCGACCTCGAGCGGCTGAAGCGCCTGAAGCCGCACTTCGTGACCTTCGACACCGCCTGGCTGCGCGGCTTCGTCGAGAACTCCGCCGGCCTCGCCCTCCTGCGCGTCGTCATCGGCCAGTTCGCGGAAAAGGGCATCCGCGCCATCGTCGGCGGCATCGAGGAACCGGAGATGATCGCGCTCTGCCGCGACATGGGCGGGCCGCTGATGCAGGGCTACCTGCTCGCCCGTCCGGAGCCGGCCCCGACGAGCTTCAACCTGACCTTTCCGGAAGGCGAGGACGAGCCGGCGCACATGCCTGCCGCCGCCGCGCCCACGGGTTTTCCAGCGGCGGAAAACCGCCCCGCGCGCACCGTCCGCCAGTTCGGCCGAAGGGGAACCTAAAACGGCGGAGCCCGGCGTTCTATTCGCGCGAACATGCTGGAAATCCGGCTTTTTTACCCTGCCATCTTTTCGCCACAATAAATGTCGGGCCTTGCCGCAATTCGGTCGTTCTCGCGCCGATTTCGGCGGGCTTTTTCGATGGCGAGACAAGAGAAGGACAGGAGGGGAAAACGATGTTCCTGGATGAGGACAAGGTCGGTAGGAAGCCCAAGGCACGGGAATCGCGCGCCATGTTCCTGATCGCGATGACGGCGCTCGCCGCCTGCGTCGCCATGGTCGTCAGCCTGATGTCGCCGCCCGCCGTCGCGCTCGACACGATCAACACCTCCGGCATCGCAAAGACGACGTCACACATCCAGCCCACGCAAAAGTGAGCCGCCCGCCCCGGCGCCGCCCTTGAAAGCCGCTCGCCTCTGGGCCAGTTAACGGCAGAAGACAGGAGACGGCGATGCGACAGGATATTCGGCCCGCAAGAGGCATTTCGGCAGGCGCCGTTGCGGCCCTCCTCCTGACCGCCGCGCTTCCAGCCCCCTCCGCCGCCGAAACCCGCGAAATCCCCAGCAAGAAGGCCGCGCTCGTCGTCGAGACGCTGGCAGAAGGCCTGAAACAGCCCTGGTCCGTCGAGGTCCTGCCGGACGGCGCCTATCTCGTTTCCGAAAAGGGCGGCACGCTCCGCCTCATCCGCGGCGGAAAGATCTCCGCGCCGCTTCGCGGCGTGCCGGAAGTCTCCACCACCGGCCAGGGCGGCCTGCTCGACATCGCCCTCGCCCCCGATTTTCCCGAAAGCCGCACCCTCTACCTGACCTACAGCGCCCGCGGCAACGGCGGCTCCGGCACCGCTGTGGCCAAGGCGAAGCTTTCGGCCGACGAAACGGCGCTGGAGGACACGACCCGCATCTTCCTGATGAACCGCCTCACGGCGCGCGGCCAGCATTTCGGCTCGCGCATCGCCATCGCCGCGGACGGCAGCCTGTTCTTCGGCATCGGCGACCGCGGCGAGGGCCCGCGCGCGCAGGACCCGCGCGACCATGCCGGCGCCATCCTGCACATCAACCCCGACGGCAGCCCGCATGCCGACAACCCCTTCCTCGGCAGCAGCGGCGGGCTGGCGGAGATCTGGTCGAAGGGCCACCGCAACCCGCAGGGCCTTGCCATCGACCCGAAGGACGGAACGCTGCTCACCGTCGAGCACGGCGCACGCGGCGGCGACGAGATCAACCTCCCGCAGCCCGGCCACAATTACGGCTGGCCCCTCGTCTCCTTCGGCCGGCACTATTCCGGCGCGGAGTTCGACCTCGGCTCGGCGGCGAAAGGCTATGAACAGCCGCTCTATTACTGGGACCCGTCGATCGCGCCGGGCGCCATCGCCGTCTATCACGGCGCCATGTTCCCCGAATGGGAGGGCAACCTGATCGTCGCCGCGCTCAAGTATCAGCTCGTCTCCCGGCTGGAGCGCGACGAGAGCGGCGCGGTCGTCTCGGAAGAGCGGATGTTCGACGGCGAGTTCGGCCGCATCCGCGACGTGGTGGTGGCGCCCGACGGCGCGTTGCTGCTCCTGACGGACGATGCGAACGGCGCGCTGCTGCGTGTCTCGCGCTCGACCGCGACCGACTGACCTGGAGCGCCCGCAGCCGCCGAAGTATGACGGCATCGCGCGCGCACCATCCTTTCTCCCGCGGCGCAATATAGATCGCGGGTAGACTGCAAAGCCCCGTAAAGCCTGCGGGTTTTTTCGGCAATCGCCCGGAATTTGACCAAAGTGAGGCGCAGCAAACGCGCGCCAAAACTTTTGCTTGCCAATTTAACGCAAACACATCACTCTTGCGCCGTTCGGGCAATTTGCGAACACGGGAAGACCTTGAATAAAAGCGCGCCGGAGACGCGAAACAATTCCGGGCAGCCAAGATCCGGACGGTCCACGGGACTAGCTGGCTGGCTGGCTGCGGTGAAAACAGGACCCTTTCCTCAACCTCGAGAACTGCCTGCCTAACGCCCCTCGGGGCAAAACTGATATGCTGCCCGCCGCCAATATACGGGCAGAGAGAAAAGGACCTGACGCATGGCCGAAACTGGCACCGTAAAATTCTTCAACACCGAGAAGGGCTTTGGCTTCATCAAGCCCGACAACGGTGGCGCGGATATCTTCGTACACATTTCCGCTGTACAGGCCTCGGGCCTGAACGGCCTTTCCGAAAACCAGAAGGTAAGCTTCGACACGGAACCCGATCGCCGCGGCAAAGGCCCGAAGGCGGTCAACCTGCAGATCGCCGGCTGAACCGGCGCCCATCAGGACTTTCAGTTGAAGCCCGGCAGAGATGCCGGGTTTTTTTGTTCAGCCACGGTTCAGCCGCGTTCTTCTAGTTTCCTCGTCATCAGCCGGCGTCGTGCCGGAGACCAGGGAAAGACGCCCATGAACAAAGTCCTGAAAACCCTCGTATTGTCCGCCGCCGTCGCCGCAACGACGCTCACCGCGACGGCCGGCGCCGTCGAAGCACGCGACCGCAATCGCGATGGCTACTGGCGCGAAGGCGACACCTACGAATACCGCAAGCCGCGCCGTCATCACCGCGACCGCGACCATGGCCGCGACGCCGTCATCGGCGGCGCGCTCGGCCTTGCCACCGGCGTCATCATCGGCGGCGCCCTCGCCTCCCAGCCGCGCTACGAGGAACGCCGCGTCTATGTGGAACCGGACTACTATCCGGAACCCGAGCCGCGCGTGATCTACCGCCAGCCGGTCGTCGTGCCGAGCTACGAGCCCTGGACCCAGTCCTGGTACGACTATTGCGCACGGCGCTACCGCTCGTTCAATCCGAACAGCGGCACCTTTGTCGGTTATGACGGTCGTGAGCATTTCTGCACGGCCGGCTGAGGCCAAACCGCACCGAAACCGGAGGCGGGCGCCATCACGGCGCCCGCCTCTCTTTTTTTAAAGGCCGCGCAGGAACGGGTTGCTGCGCCGCTCTTCGCCGATCCTGCCACCCGGCCCGTGGCCGCAGAGGAAGCCGACCTCGTCGCCAAGGGGGAACACCTTGTCGCGGATGGAGGCGAGAAGCTGCTGGTGATCCCCGCCCGGCAGGTCCGTGCGGCCGATCGAGCCCTGGAAGAGCACGTCGCCGAGATGGGCGAAGCCCTGGGCGCGGTGGAAATAGATGACGTGGCCGGGCGCATGGCCGGGCGTGTGATAGACCTCGAATTCGTGCTCGCCGAAGGACACCTTGTCGCCATCCTCAAGCCAGCGGTCGGGCACGACATTGCTGACCTTCATCGGCACGCCGAACATCGAGGCCTGCGCCTCGAGCCCCTGCAACAGCGACAGGTCGTCCTTGTGCGGGCCGACGATGTCGATGCCGAGCGCCTCCTTCAGTTCCTTCGCGCCGCCGGCATGGTCGATGTGGCCGTGCGTCAGCCAGATCGCCTTCACCGCGATGCCGTTGTCCTCGATCGTCCTGAGAATGACCTCGACATCGCCGCCGGGATCGACGACCACGCTCTCCTTCGTCTCGCTGTCGAAGAGAATGGTGCAGTTCTGCTGGAAGGGGGTGACGGGGATGATGCCCGCCTGAAGCATGCCCATGGGGTCCTCGCTCAAGGTGCCGCGTTGCGCCTGATATAGCCATTCCGGCGCCGCGCGCAAAGGACCGCTCAGCGCAGGCCGGCGATCTCCTGCGCCGGGGCGGTCGCCAGCGTCGGCGAGACCGTGGAGAAGAGCAGCGCCGCGACCGCGACGTTGAGCGCGGCATAGACATAGACCACCGGGCGAAGGCGGCTTGCGACCGGGTTTTCCTGTTTCGTAGTGTTCGTCTGCATGATCCTGTTCCCTGACTTTCGGCCGCGTTCGGCGCTGTCTCATCCGTTGGGGTCGGTTCTACAACGGCGACAGAGTCGGGCGTGTTCCTGCGGGAACAGGGTGGCGAGGATATCTGTTGCAATCCGGCAACAGCGCTCAGAGCGGCAGCGCCATCGTCTCCTTCAGCGTGTCGAGCACGATGGCGGTCTTCACATGCGAAACGGATTCGTGCGGCAGCAGCACGTCGTTGACGAAGGCCGACAGCGCCTTGAGGTTCGGCACCACCACCTTGATGATGTAGTCCATCTCCCCCGTCAGCGAGAAGGCTTCCAGCACTTCCGGCAGGTTGGAGATCAGCCGCGCGAAGCGCACCGCATTGTCGCGGTTGTGCGTCGAAAGCGTCACCGTGACGACGATGACGATGCCGAGGTCGAGCTTTTCCCGGTCGAGTTCCGCGCGGTAGGCGCGAATGATGCCCTCTTCCTCCAGCCGGATGCGCCGGCGCGAGCATTGCGAGGGGGAAAGATGGATGCGCTCGGACAGTTCGTTGTTGGTCAGGCGCGCATCCTCCTGCAGATGCGCGAGCAGCTTGCGGTCGAATTCATCCAGTTGCACGCTTTTCCCTCCATACTCCAATTTCATGCACGAACATCGCATCGAACTGGCAAAACGCAAGCACTATGCACGCACATTGCACGACAAACGCGCCATACTTGTCGAAATTTCCATCGAGGAGGACGAAGGATGGGACCCTTCCCGCACGACGCACCGCCGGCGCGGATCACCGCCGACAACCCGGCCGGCACCGACGGGTTCGAGTTCGTCGAATTCGCTCATCCGGAGCCGGAAAAGCTGGAAGAGCTGTTTTCCCGCATGGGCTACAGCAAGGTCGCGACCCATCGCACGAAGGCGATCTCCGTCTGGCGGCAGGGCGACATCAATTATGTCGTCAATGCCGAGCCCGGCTCGCACGCCATGACATTCGCCGGCCAGCACGGCCCCTGCGCCGCCTCCATGGCCTGGCGCGTGGTCGATGCGAAACACGCCTTCGCCCATGCCGTCTCCAAGGGCGCCACGCCCTATGAAGGCAATGACAAGGCGCTCGACGTGCCCGCCATCGTCGGCATCGGCGGCTCGCTGCTCTACTTCGTCGAGAAGTACGGCGCAAAGGGCTCCGCCTATGACGCGGAATTCGACTGGACGGGCGAGCGCGACCCCAAGCCGGAAGGCGTCGGCTTCTACTATCTCGATCACCTGACCCACAATGTCTATCGCGGCAACATGGACAAGTGGTGGGATTTCTACCGCGAACTGTTCGGCTTCACGCAGATCCACTTCTTCGACATCGACGGCCGCATCACCGGCCTCGTGTCGCGCGCCATCACCTCGCCCTGCGGCAAGATCCGCATTCCGCTCAACGAATCGAAGGACGAGACGAGCCAGATCGTCGAATACCTGAAGAAGTACAAGGGCGAAGGCATCCAGCACATCGCCGTCGGCACGGACGCGATCTATGATGCCACCGACAGGCTGGCCGGCAACGGCGTGAAATTCATGCCCGGCCCGCCGGACAATTACTACGACCGCTCCTATGTGCGCGTCGTCGGCCATGAGGAGCCAGTCGAGCGCATGAAAAAGCACGGCATCCTGATCGACGGTGAAGGCGTCGTCGACGGCGGCATGACGAAGATCCTGCTCCAGATCTTCTCGAAGACCGTGATCGGCCCGATCTTCTTCGAATTCATCCAGCGCAAGGGCGACGAAGGCTTTGGCGAGGGCAATTTCCGGGCGCTCTTCGAATCGATCGAGGAAGACCAGATCCGCCGGGGCGTCATCGCAGCAGAATAACAACCGCGGCAACCAAGCCACTGCGGGGAAGGAAGAGGCGGTCGCATCGCGGCCGCCTCTTTTCGTTTGAAAACTCCGGTGCAGGACGTTCGCGGGGAAATTGACTTCTCCCAGTTTTGTCCGCACGTTGCGGGTGCCGGATTTTTCGGCAACGGGCGCGCGGGCTCCAGGCCGCGCCCCGGTAGCAAGCCAGGTGTCCTGCTCGGATCACTCTCTATTCCGGGCGGACCTTTTCGGAGGGGAAGCCATGGAAGCATTGATGCCCATCATCACGCAGCTCATCGCCGGTGCCGTTGGCGGCAACGTGGCCGGCGCCGCCCTGAAACAGGCGGCCGTGAGCGCGATCGTCCGTACCATCGTCGGCGCCATCGGCGGCGTCGGCGGCGGCTTTCTCCTGCAGATGCTGGGCGGTGAAGCCGGCCTCTCGGGCCTCGTCGCCGACGGCATCGGCGGCCTTGTCGGCGGCGGCGTGCTGACGGCGATCGTCGGCGCGGTGCTCGGCAAGAAGCCGGCCTGAACAAACGAAAGGCGGCCCGGAAGGGCCGCCTCTGCCTTTGATCGTCTGAAGGGCTTTCCAGCCCCTGCCCCTTACTCCGCGGCGGCGGCGACCGGATAGACTTCCTTCATGTAGTCG
>CAMLOC010000098.1 GCA_946481465.1 uncultured Shinella sp.
CGCCTTCGTGCCCGGCGCCATGCTGACCATGGCGATGGTGGTGAGTGCCGGCGGCATGCTGCGCGAATGGAACGAGGTCAACCGCAGCGACCTCACCTTCGCGCTCACCGGGCGGCTGCTTGCCGCCGGGGCGGCGGCCTTCTGCCTCGGCCTCCTCACCCCCGCCGCCTTCTCGGCGGTGTTCGGCTTTGCCGTGCTCTTCGCCGTCGGCCTCAGCCTCGTCGGCATGCGCATCGAGACGACGGAGGGCACGCTCTTCATCGCCGGTGCGATTTCCGGCTTCATGGGCACGCTGACCTCGATCGGCGCGCCGCCCATGGCCATGGTCTACCAGAATGCCGGCGGCGCGCGCATGCGTGCCACGCTCAACGCCTTCTTCGTCGCCGGCAGCATCATCTCCATCGTGGCGCTGGTCGCCACGGGGTCCTATGGCCTTGCCGACCTTGCGCTTGCCGCCACCATGCTGCCCTTCGCCTTTGCCGGCTTCCTGCTGTCGGGCTGGGGGCGGCGGCTGGTCGATCGCGGGCAGGTCAAGACGGTGGTGCTCGTCGTCTCCACGGCCTCGGGCCTCGTCCTGCTCGCCCGCGCCTTGCCACAGGGATTGTTCTCATGACGCCTTCGCCCTCCATCCTCATTACCGGCGCCGGCAGCGGCATCGGCGCGGCCATCGCCCGGGCCGTCGCGCTGCCCGGTGCGCGGCTGCTGCTGCATACGGGTCGCAATGCGGAGGGTCTGGAGGCGATCGCCGCCGAGGCGCGGGAGAAGGGCGCCGTCGTCGCGACCGAACTCGGCGACCTTGCCGAGAAGGATACGGCGCGCCGGCTCGTTGCGCGGGCGCGGGCGGAATTCGGCCGGCTCGACCAGATCGTCTCCAATGCGGGCCGGGCCCAGCGTGTCGCCTTCGGCGAGCTGACGGAGGCGGATATCGAAAATGCCTTTGCGGCGATGCCGCTCGCCTTCTTCAGGCTGGTCGATGCGGCGCTTGCCGACCTCAAGGCCTCGCCCGCAGGGCGGGTCGTCGCCATGAGCTCCTTCGTCGCCCATGGCTTCGGCACGAACGGCATGCATTTTCCCGCTTCCGGCGCGGCCAAGGCGGCGCTGGAGGCGCTGGCGAAATCGCTGGCGGTGCAACTGGCGCCCGACGGCGTGACCGTCAATTGCGTCGCCCCCGGCTTCACGCGCAAGGACGGCGGCGGCCACGCCGCGACGTCCTCGGCCGCGATGGACAGCGCCCGCGCCGTGACGCCGAACGGCCGCCTCGGCGAACCGGCGGACGTTGCCGCCGTGGTCGCCTTCCTGCTTTCCCCTGCCGCCGGCCACATGACGGGCCAGACCCTGCATGTCGACGGTGGCCTGCTCCTGCCCTGAGGCGTGTCGCGGTCCGATCTACCGCCTGAGATCAGCCCCTTCGAGCAGACGAAGGGCGCTTGCGTGAAGCGCCGCATCGCCGGCCGCGACGACGCAGCCCTTCCAGGCAAGGTCGAGCGGGCCGCCCTGCCAGTCCGTGACGATGCCGCCCGCGCCTTCGATGACGGCGGTGGGCGCGAAGAGGTCGTAGGCGTCGAACCCGGCATCGACGGCGAGGTCCGTGCGTCCGCGCGCAAGGCAGGCATAGCTGTAGCAGCTGCCGCCGTACTGGGTGAACTGCACCGCATTGTCGAGACGCGCGAACGGCGCGCGGTCGGCCTCGGGAATGAAACGGGGGTTGGACGAGGTCATGTAGGCATCGGCAAGCGCCGTGCCCTTGCGGCAGCGGATCGGCTTGCCGTTATGCCATGCGCCCTTGCCGGAAATGCCGGTGAGACGTTCGCCCGTTGCCGGCAGGTCGATGACGCCGAGCAGCGGCTTGCCGCCGTGCGCGAGCGAAATCAGCGTGCCATAGACGGGAATGCCGGCGACCCAGGCCGCCGTGCCGTCTATCGGGTCGAGCACCCAGACGAATTCGGCATCGAGCCGCTCGCTGCCATGTTCCTCGCCCATGATGCCGTGATCGGGGAAGGCGGCACGGATCTGCTCGCGCAGCCTCGCCTCGACAGCGCGGTCGGTGGCGGTGACGAAGCTCGCATCCTGCTTCAGGTCGACACGCGGCGCCTCCTGCGCCGCGGCCAGCAGCAGGGCGCGGGAGCTGTCGGCGATTTTTTCGGCGAAGGCGAGAAAGGTTTCGGTTCTGTCGGTCATGGCTTTTCTCAATGCGCGAGGATCTGTCCGAGGAAGATGCGGGCACGCTCGGATTTGGGGGCTGCGAAGAATTCGGCGGGGGTGGAGACTTCGACGATTTCGCCGCGGTCCATGAAGACGATGCGGTCGGCGACGGAACGGGCAAAGCCCATCTCGTGCGTCACGCAGACCATCGTCATGCCCTCGCGGGCAAGGTCGGTCATGACGTCGAGCACTTCGGAGATCATTTCCGGGTCGAGCGCGGAGGTCGGCTCGTCGAAGAGCATCACTTCCGGGTTCATGCAGAGCGCGCGGGCGATCGCCACGCGCTGCTGCTGGCCGCCGGAAAGCTGCGAGGGGTATTTGTGCGCCTGGTCGGGAATGCGAACGCGGGTGAGGTACTTCATGGCAACAGCTTCGGCCTCTGCCGTCGCCATCCTGCGCACCAGCCGGGGGGCGAGCGTCAGGTTCTCCAGCACCGTCATGTGCGGAAAGAGGTTGAAGTTCTGGAACACCATGCCGACCTCGCGGCGCACGAGGTCGATCTTCTTCTCGTCGTCGGTCAGCTCCTCGCCGCCGACGACGATCCGGCCGCCGTCGTGCTCCTCCAGCCGGTTGATGCAGCGGATCATGGTCGATTTTCCCGAGCCCGAGGGGCCGCAGACCACGACCTTCTCTCCTTTGGCGATCGTGAGATCGACGTCCTTCAGCGCATGATAGGTGCCGTAGAACTTGTTCATCTTCTCGAGGACAATGATATCGGCCATCAGGTCTTTCTCACATGGCGGTTCGCGGCGGTCTCGATCAGCGTGAAGCCGGTCTGGATGATCCAGACGAGCACGAGATAGATGATCGTCGCGGCAATGAAGATCTCGTAGGGGGCGAAGGTGTCGGCGACGATGGTGCGGGCGACGCCCGTCATCTCCATCAGCGTGACGGTGGAGGCGAGCGCGGTCGACTTCAGCATCGAGACGATCTCGTTGCTGTAGGCCGGCAGGGCGAGGCGCACGGCGAGCGGCGCGGTGATGCGGCTGGCGCGCTGGAACTTGTTCAGGCCGAGCGCCTTGCCCGCCTCGATGAGCCCCTTGTCGACGCCGAGCACGCCGCCGCGCAGGATTTCCGAAACATAGGCGCCGGTGTTGAGCGACAGCGCTATGACCGAGCACCAGTAGGGCTCGCGCAGGATCGGCCAGAGGACGCTCTGGCGGATGAAGCCGAATTGCGGCAGGCCGTGATAGATGACGAAGAGCTGCACGAGCAGCGGCGTGCCGCGGAAGAAGTAGATATAGGCCTTGGCCGGCCAGGAGAGCCATGCCCGCCGCGACAATCGCATCAGGAGGATGCCGACGGCAAGGATCAGGCCGAACAGGGTGGAGACCGCGAGCAGGTTGAGGGTCAGGCCGAGGCCCTGCAGGATTTTCGGCAGGCTGGAGGCGATCAGCGAGAAGTCGAAGCTCATCGGGCACCTCTGAGATGGCGGTTCGCGCGCTGCTCCAGCCTGCCGACGGCCAGCGTGATCACCGTGGTCATCGCCAGGTAGATCAGGGCGACGGTCATGTAGAGCAGGAAGGGACGGTGGATGAGCGAGTTGGCCATCTTGGCGACGAAGAGGATTTCCTCAAGGCCGATGATCGAGACCAGCGCGGTATCCTTCATGATGGACAGCATGTGGTTGCCGAAGTTCGGCAGGGCGAGCCGCCACATCTGCGGCAGGCGCACATAGCGGAAGATCTGGTGGCGCTTGAGGCTGAGGGCCCGCGCCGCCTCGACCTGTCCGCGGTCGACGCCGAGAAAGGCGCCGCGGAAGGTCTCCGTCATATAGGCGCCGACGATCAGGCCGATGGCGATGGAGCCTGCCCAGAACGGCGGCAGGTCGATGAACTTCACCGAGGGGTCGACGAACTGGACCAGTTTGGTGAGCGCGATCGCCATGCCGAAATAGAAGAGCAGCAGCACGAGCAGTTCCGGCGCGCCGCGGAACACGACCGTGTAGGCCTGGGCGATGCCACGCAGGATGCGGCTCTTGGAAAGCTTCGCCGAGGCGCCGATGAGGCCGCAGACGACCGCGATCACCAGGGACACCAAGAAGACCTGCAGCACCGTCATCAGGCCGAAGAAGAAATCGTCCCACCAGCCGTCGAGTAGCGACATGGCGATACCTCCATAATCTCATGCGGATCGGGCGCCGCGTGTGCGCGGCGCCCGGAGGCGATGCTTACTGGCCGACGCCCTCCCAGTTTTCCGGCTGGATGGAGAAGGGGAAGTATTTCAGGCTGTACTTTTCCAGCGAGCCGTCCTTGATCATGTCCTCCAGCGCCTTGTCGATCTTGGCGAGCAGTTCGTCATTGCCCTTGCGCAGGCCGACGCCCACGCCCGGGCCGAAATATTCGACCTCGTCGATCGCCGGCGAGACGAATTCGAAGCCCGCGCCGTTCTCCTTGCTGAGGAAGTCGAGATAGGCCTTCATCGGGTTGGTGATGGCGATGTCGACGCGGCCGTTCTGCAGGTCGAGCAGCATGGGCTGGGCGCCGTCATAGAGCACGACTTCCGCGCCCGGCAGCGTGGCTTCCACCCATTTCGCATAGGTCGAGGCCCGCTCCACGCCGAAGCGCAGGCCGCTGAAGGCGTCGGGGATCGGCTTGCCGTCGGCATCGAAGAGCTTCAGGCCGGCATCCTTCGAACCCAGGATGCGGCCAAGCGAGACGCGATAGGGCACGGAGAAATCGATCTTCTGCTTGCGCTCCTCGGTGATCGACATGGAAGCGACGATGAGGTCGAACTTGTTGGCGAGCAGTGCCGGCAGCATGCCGTCCCATTCCTGGCAGACATAGTCGAGCTCGACGCCGATGCGCTCGGCGATACCCTTGGCGACATCGACGTCATAGCCCGCCATCTCGCCCTCGGGGGTGCGGTAGTTGAAGGGCGCATAGGTGCACTCCATGCCGACGCGCAGGGTTTCGGCATGGACAGGCGTGGCGGCCGCCAGGCCGACGATTGCGGCAGACAACAGACCGGTCATCAATTTCATGGCATTCCCCTTTTTCGTTTGGTCAGGCTTGTGACGGTCCTCACTCCGTCGAGGGGAGAACGATGCGCCGCAAGGAAGGGAGAGGAAATCCACCCAGGGGATGATGGCCGCCATCACCCTCGGGGTGGATGGAATGTGGCGGGCGGTTGATCTAGCCCTTTGTCATGCAGGCCAGAGGAGAGTCCCATGAAATATGTCCGCATGCCCATCGAACTGGAATCGCCCGAACAGCTCGGCTACGACACGATCCGCTACAATCTCTCGGAAAGCTCGGTTGCGGACCGCCGCCTCGGCGAACTGAACCTCAGGCTGGACGATATCCTGCTGTGCTACGGCGACCATCGCGGCGCACCCGACCTGCGCGGCCTGATCGCCCGCACCGGGGAAGGCCTTGCGGCTGACGACGTGCTCGTCACCGCGGGCGCGGCGGGCGCGCTCTTCATCGTCGCGACGTCGATGTTGCAACCTGCCGACCACATCGTCGTGGTGCGGCCGAACTATGCGACGAACCTCGAAACGCCGCGCACCATCGGCGCGCAGATGAGCATCGTCGACCTGACCTTCGAAACCGGCTACCGCCTCGATCTCGATGCGATCGAGGCGGCGATCCGGCCGGAGACGAAGTATGTCTCCGTTACCTATCCGCACAATCCGACGGGCGTGATGATCTCCGAGAGCGAGATGAAGGCGCTGGTGGCGCTGGTCGAGCGCAAGGGCACGCGCCTGCTCTTCGACGAGACCTATCGCGAGATGACCGCGGGCGCGATGCTGCCGGTCGCGGCCAGCCTGTCGGATCGGGTGATCAGCGTTTCCTCGCTTTCCAAGACCTACGGGATCCCCGGCATCCGCATCGGCTGGCTGATCACCCGCGATGCCGAGCTGATGGAAACGTTCCTCGCCGCCCGCGAGCAGATCGGCATTTCCGGCAGCACGGTGGACGAATACATCGCCTATGTCGCGCTCAGCCAGCGTGACCAGTGGCTCGCCTTCAACAATGCCCGTATCGCCAGCGCCTTCGCCATCGTGAAGGACTGGATCGCCTCCGAACCGCTCGTCGAGTGGGTCGAGCCGTCGGGCGGCTGCGTCTGTTTCCCGCGCATCGTGCCTTCGGCGAATGTCGATCTCGCCGGTTTCCACGAAAGCCTCTACAGCCGCCACCAGGCCTATGTCGGCCGCGGCCGCTGGTTCGAGCAGGACGACCGGCATTTCCGCATCGGCTATGCCTGGCCGACCGAGGACGAGCTGAGCAAGGGCCTCGCCGCTATCTCCGCCGCCATCCGCGAAAATCTCAAGGGCTGAACGATATCGGGGGCGACCTGTTCGCCCCCTTTCTCCTCACGGATCGAGGCTGCGCAGGCGCCTCACAGATTGAGGCTGCGCAGAAAAGTGGAAACCAATTCCTGCTGCGTGGAGAGATTGAGCTTGGCATAGAGCTTCTGCCTGTGCGTCTTCACCGTCGCGATCGAAATGCCGAGGTGATAGCCGATCGATTCGCTTGAATGCCCCTTGAGGATCAGCAAGGCCACCTCCCGCTCCCGCGGGCTGAGGAGGCCGCGGCCGAAATCGCTGAAGAGGTGATCGATCGGGCGGGCCTGCGGAGTGTTGTCGCTGCGCAGGAGATGCGTCCAGAGCCGCCGGAAGATCGCCGCGATCATCGGATGCGCCTCGCGCAGCCGCGCGATGGACGCCGCGTCGAACCCGCCTTCGCTGCGGATGCGCGACAGGCTGATCTCCGCCATTTCCCCGTTCGGCAGCTCGATGGCGATCAGCAACTCCTCCATCCCCTCGGGCCAGCCATGGGTGCGATAGCCCAGTTCCTCGTCTTCATGGCGGCGGATGTCGAGGCCGCGGTGGAGATCGGAGCCGAGATATTCGTCGGGTGCCAGGTCGCGCATGAGGTAGATGCCCGCCGGCAGGCCGGCGAGATAGGCATTGTAGAAGGGATTGAGCAGATAGGTGCCGGCGATGAAGAGCTGCACCGCTCGCTTGGCCTTGGGGCCGGAGAACGTGTCGAAAACGTAGGTCGGCCCGCCATTCTTGCGATGCACCACCGACAGCGCCAGATGGAAGCGCGCCACCGAACCGATGGCCGCCAGCAGCGCCGAAACGCTGTCCGGCTGGTCGAAACGATCGAGTGCGTGTGCGAAGGGTTCTATCCAGCCGGCGGTGTCTGTCATGGGTTCATCTGCAAGATTCCGGGAGGAAAACGCGGCTTATGGCCCCTTTACGCCAGTCCGCCTCACGCAACAAGCTTGTCGATCGCCGCAAGCGTGCGCTCGATTTCGTCGGCGGAATTGTAATGGGCTATGCCGATGCGGACCACCCCTTCCTCCTCGTAAAGGCCGAGATGGCGGGCCGGCTCCAGTGCATAATTGTGGCCGGACCAGACATTGATGTCCTCGGCCGCCAGCGCGTCCGCGAAGCGGTGGGTCGAGATCGTCTCATGCGTGAACGAGATCGTCGGTACGCGGTGGGCGAAGAGGTTGGGATTGGCGATGCCGACCAGCCGGACGCCGGGCAGGGCGGTCAGCCCGCCGATCAGCCGCCGGGTCAGGCCGGCTTCATAGGCGTCGAAGGCCTGGTAGGCGCCGGCCATCTTTTCCCGCCGCGTCCCGGTGCTCCCCGTCGCCTCGCCCGCCGCGGCAAGATAGTCGATGGTCGCCGTGAGGCCGGCCAGAAGCTCCGTCTGCGGCGTGCCGGTGCAGAAGCGGTCCGGGATGTCGTCGCTTTGGCAGCGCACGCGGTGCGGCGGCAGCGCCCGCAGCAGGTCCTGACGTCCCCAGAGCACGCCGAGATGCGGCCCGAAGAACTTGTAGGACGAGCAGACGAGGAAATCGCAGCCGATCGCCTGCACATCCGGCAAGCGGTGCGGCGCAAGCTGCACGGCGTCGATCCAGACGAGCGCGCCGGCCGCCTTGGCAAGCGCCGTCAGCGCGGCGACATCGTTGATGCTGCCGGTCATGTTCGAGGCGTAGTTGAGCGCGAGGAATTTCGTGCGCGGCGTCAGAAGGGCTGCGAGGCCTTCCGGTTCGATGCGCCAGGTCTCCGTGTCGAAGGGCAGCCATTTCACCACGAGGCCGTATTCTTCGGCCATGGCAAGCCAGGGCGAGACATTGCCTTCGTGATCCATGCGCGTGACGATGATCTCGTCGCCCGCCGAAAAGGTCTTGCCGATAACCCGCCCCATCTGGAAGGCCAGCGTCGTCATGTTCGGGCCGATGATCACTTCCTGCCAGGAGGTAGCGTTGACGAATTCGGCCGCGGCCTCATGCGCCAGGCGCCAGGTGGCATCCGCCCGCTGCGAGGCCGCAAAGCGCCCGCCGAGATTGGACGAAGCCGTCGCCATGGCCTCCGCCACCGCCGCGACGACCGTCCCTGGAACCAGCGTTCCCGCCGGATTGTCGAGATAGGCGGTGCGGGAATTCTCCAAGGCGGGGAAGGAGGCGCGGATCATATCGATCGGATAGGCAGTCATGGGCGGCACCCTTTGCTGAACGCTGTTGTCGGCCCTTTGTGTCGCTTTCCGCCCCTGCTCGCTATCCTCCCAGGAGATGATGGGCGCTTTGCCGCTGTTCCAAGAGGATTGCGCATCCGCGGGTTCCCGGTTTCCGCCCCGGGACCGGCTTCACGGAATAGGGTCTTCTCGCGGGGCGCGCCTTGCCAACTGGTGTTCCCGCCAGATGGTGAAGAGGCCCGCGCCGACCACGATGAGCGCGCCGACGATC
>CAMLOC010000099.1 GCA_946481465.1 uncultured Shinella sp.
GTCTACCGCGACCACGAGACGCTGGAGGCGGTCGAATATTTCTTCAAGGCGCCCGACAGCATCGACGAGCGCCTGGTCATCGTCGTCGATCCGATGCTGGCGACGGGCAACTCGGCGATTGCCGCCATCGACACGCTGAAGAGCCGTGGGGCGACGAACATCCGCTTCCTCTGCCTGCTCGCCGCGCCGGAAGGCATCAGGAGCTTCCGTGCGCACCATCCGGACGTGCCGGTCTACACCGCCTCCATCGACCGCCAGCTCAACGAGAAGGGTTATATCGTGCCCGGCCTCGGCGATGCCGGCGACCGCATGTACGGCACGAAGTAAGCGGTTAACCGGACAGGGTCCCTACCCTCTCCTCCGTCATGGTCGGGCTTGAGGGGGCGAGGGTGCTCGCAAAAGCATTTAACCCACCCTTAACCACACCGATCGAAGATCGTGGAGAGGGGCGCCGTCGGGCGCCCCTTTTGCCGTCCGTTAGCCGGATGCGTGCTATTTCGGGACAGATCCTTCCGGAGACCGTCCCATGTTCGTTCGCAGCCTCGTCTTTCTCGTCGGTTCCGTCGTCGCGGCCGCAGCCTTCGTGCCCGGCGTCGCGACGCGCTATCTCGACGCGACCGCCAAAGTGCCCGAAGCGAAGGTGGAGAAGGCGGCCGTGGAGACCGGCACGGGCGCGGCGCGCTACACCGGCAACCGCAGCGCCGTCATCAGCGCCGATCCGAACGGCCACTTCACCGGTCTCTTCGCCATCAACGGCCGCAAGGAAGAGGGCCTTGTCGATACCGGCGCCAGCATGGTCGCCATCAACATCTCGACGGCGCAGCGCCTCGGCATCGACAAGGCCGACCTCAACTTCCGCTATGCCGTCGATACGGCGAACGGCAAGGCGCGCGCCGCCTATGTCAAGCTCGACCGCGTCGAGATCGGCCCGGTGCGCCTGGAGAATGTCGGCGCCATGGTGCTGGAGGACAGGGCGCTGTCCGGCACGCTGATCGGCATGAGCTTCCTGAAGGGGCTGGCGTCCTACCGCGTCGAGGACGGCCGGATGCACCTCACCCGCTGATGCGGGTCAGGATATCCGGCGAGGGCAACGGCGCCTCCGGCGCGATCCGGTAGAGCCCGGCGAGCCGCGCCGCGCCCTGCGCCGCACGCTCCGCATCCGCCGCATGCACGCGGCCGATCTCCTCGCCCTTCTCCACCTTTGTGCCGAGCGGCAGCAGCCGGTCGAAACCGACGCGATGGTCGATCCCCTCGTCCGGGCGGCTGCGCCCGCCGCCGAGTTCGATGACGGCAAGGCCCAGCCCGCGCGTGTCGCAGGCGGCAAGGTAGCCGGAATGCGGCGCGATGACCGGCCGGACGACGGGGGCCGGCGCAAGATAGGCCTCCGGCCGCTCCAGGAGGTCGGCCGGGCCGCCGAGCGCCTGCACCATGCGCCCGAACGTCTCGGCCGCCGCGCCGCTGGAAAGGGCCATGGCGGCCCGGCCCTCGGCCACGGCGATATCCTTGTCCAGCCCCGACAGGACCAGCATTTCCGCCGCGAAGGCGAGGACGATGCGCTCTAGCCGCGTGCCGGCCTTGCCGCCCTTCAGGAAGGCGATGCAGTTGGCGATCTCGACGGCATTGCCGGCGGCATCGGCGAGCGGCTGGTTCATGTCGGTGATGAGGGCGGCGGTCGTGACCCCGGCCCCGTTCGCCACCGCGACCAGCGAGCGGGCCAGCGTCTCCGCCTCGCCCGCATCCGCCATGAAGGCGCCGTTGCCGACCTTGACGTCGAGCACCAGCGACCGGAGGCCGGCGGCGAGCTTCTTGGAGAGGATGGAGGCGGTGATCAGCGGCACCGAATCGACCGTCGCCGTGACGTCGCGGATGGCATAGAGGCGCTTGTCGGCCGGTGCGAGATCCGCCGTCTGGCCGATGATGGCGCAGCCGACGTCCTTCACCGTGTGGCGGAAGCGCTCGGCGGAGGGCATGATCGCGTAGCCGGGGATCGATTCCAGCTTGTCGAGCGTGCCGCCGGTATGGCCGAGCCCGCGGCCGGAGATCATCGGCACGGCCAGCCCGCAGGCCGCCGCTATCGGCGCCAGCATGAGGGAGACATTGTCGCCCAC
Organism: uncultured Shinella sp.; assembly: GCA_946481465.1. Next base: position 2,109 of record CAMLOC010000099.1, read on the forward strand.
CCCGCCGGTCGAATGCTTGTCGGCGATCGGCCGGTCGATATCCGACCAGTCGAGCACATCGCCCGAATCGCGCATGGCGAGCGTCAGCGCCACGGTCTCCTCGCGCGCCATGCCGTTGAACCAGACCGCCATGGCGAAGGCCGCCACCTGCCCTTCCGAGACGCTGCCATCCGTGAGGCCGGCGACGAACCGGGCGATCTCCCCGGCGGTGAGGGGCTCGCCGTTCCGCTTGCGGCGGATCGTCTCCTGCGGGAGCATGCTAGTAGCTCGCGGGCGGCGGCGGCGCGGACTGGCCGCCGAGCACGGAGAGGATATCGCCGAGAAGGCCGGAGGCGCCGAAGCGGAAGGTTTGCGGCGTCGCCCAGCCTTCGCCGAGGATTAAGGCGGCAAGCGCCAGATACTCGCCGGCATCCGCCACCGTGCGCACGCCGCCCGCCGGCTTGAAGCCGACCGGCTTGCCGCTGTCCCTGATCGCCGTCAGCATGATCTCGGCGGCCGGCAGGGTGGCGTTGACGGCGACTTTTCCCGTCGATGTCTTGATGAAATCGCTGCCGGCGGCAATGGCGAGGTCCGACGCCTTGCGGATGAGCGCCGCGTCCTTGATCTCGCCGGTTTCCAGGATCGTCTTGAGGCGCACCGGCGGCGTGCAGGCGACCTTGACCGCCGCCACCATCTCGCTCACCGCCGCCGCGTTGCCGGCAAGGAAGGCGCGATAGGGGATGACGAGGTCGATTTCGTCAGTGCCGTCGGCGATCGCCTGCTGCGTCTCCGCCAGCACGTCGGCAACCGCAAGGTCGCCGGAAGGGAAGTTGACGACGGTTGCGATCTTCACCGCATGGCCTTCGCCGAGGATGCCGCGCGCCTGAGCCACGAAGCGCGGCCAGATGCAGATGGCGGCCGTGTTTCCGAAACGCGTCTGCGCCTGGGCGCAGAGCGTTTCGATGGCGGCGGCATCGCAGGTGTCGGTGAGGTCGGTCAGGTCGAGCAGCGAGAGCGCCTTCTGCGCGGTCGCCTTGATGCTGTCCTCATGCATGGTCTTCGTCTCCGCCCGCGATCATTTCGGCAAGGATCGCGGCGAGCCGCTTCCCGCCGATCGGGGCCATGTCCTTGGTTTCGTGATGGCTGAGTTCGCCGCCCGTCATGCCCGCGCCGAAATTGGTGATGACCGAGGCGGCGGCGACCTTCAGGCCGAGATGGCGGGCGATCAGCACTTCCGGCACGGTCGACATGCCGACGGCATCGGCGCCGAGGACGCGCGCCATGCGGATCTCCGCCGGCGTTTCGAAATTCGGGCCGGAGAACCACATATAGACGCCGGAGGACAGCGGGATGCCGAGTTTGCCGGCCGCCCCTTCCATGCGCGCGGCAAGCTCCGCATCATAGGCATTGGTCATGCCGACGAAGCGGTCGTCGCTCTCGATGCCGATCAGCGGGTTGGCGCCCGAAAAATTGATGTGGTCGGAAATGCGCATCACCGAGCCGGGCGGCATGTCCTCGCGCAGCGAGCCTGCCGAATTGGTGAGGATGAGCGACGTGACGCCGAGCCCCTTCAGCACCTCGATGGGCGGGCGCATGGCGTTGGCATCGCCGCGCTCGTAATAGTGCACGCGGCCGGAGAGCATGATGACCGGCACGCCGCCGAGCGTGCCGATGACCATTTCGCCGGCATGGCCGGAGACGGAACCGACGGGAAAGCTCGGCAGGTCCGCATAGGGTATGCGCAGCGGGTTCTCGACGGCCTCGACCAGCGCGCCGAGGCCCGAGCCGAGCACGATGCCGGTGCGCGGCAGCACGCCGCCGAGGCGGGCGCGAAGGAGCTCTGTCGTTTCCGCGCTCATCCGATCACATCCGTCGCAAAGCCGTGCGGCAGCAATTCTTCCATGGTCATCGTCTTCTGCACGCCGGTCTCGTCGCACAGGTAGATCGGCGTCCTGGCGGTGGCGAATTCCGCGATCTTCTGCCGGCAGCCGCCGCAGGGCGGGCAGAGCGGCAGCTTTTCGGCGATGACGGCCATTTCGACGATTTTCTTGTTGCCGGCCATGATCATGTGGCTGATCGCGGTCGGCTCGGCGCACCAGCCCTGGGGGAAGGACAGGTTCTCGATATTGGCGCCGGCATAGATCTTGCCGTCCTCGGCGCGGATCGCCGCGCCGACAGGGAATTTCGAATAGGGCGCATGCGCGAAAGCCATCGCGGCGCGCGCCGCCTCGAAGAGGTCGTGGGACATGTCTTTAGCGCTCCTTGACGTAGGGCACGCCGCCGGCCTTCGGCGGAATGGCCTTGCCGATGAAGCCTGCAAGCAGGATCACCGTCAGGATATAGGGCAGCGCCTGCATGAACTGTACCGGCACCTTGCCGATCAGCGGGAAGGCGTAACCCTGGTAGCGGATGGCGAAGGCATCGAGGAAGCCGAAGAGCAGGCAGGCGAAGAGGATGTTCTTCGGCCGCCACTTGGCGAAGATCAGCGCGGCGAGCGCTATATAGCCCTTGCCGGCCGTCATGCCCTTGGTGAAGCCGGCATTGGCGGAGAGCGAGAGATAGGCGCCGGCGACGCCACACAGGATGCCGCAGCAGATGACGGCGCGGTAGCGCAGCCAGATGACCGAGATGCCGGCCGTATCGACCGCACCCGGATTTTCGCCGACGGCGCGAAGGCGCAGGCCGAAGCGCGTGCGATAGAGGATCCACCAGCTTGCCGGCACCATCAGGAAGGCGAGATAGGTCAGCGGCGAGTGGCCGGAGAGCAGGCCCGAATAGATCTGGCCGAGGATCGGCACTTCGCGCACCGCATCGGCGAACGGCAGCGTGATCCGCCCGAAGCGGCCGTCCTCCGTCAGCGCCGGCGTGCGCCCGCCCTGGCGGAACCAGGCCTCGCCGAGGATGACGGTGGAGCCGGCGACGACGAAGTTGATGGCGACGCCCGAGACGATCTGGCTGCCGCGCTGGGTGATCGAGGCATAGCCGTGCACCAGCGAGAGCAGCACCGAGACGAGCACGGCGGCAAGAAGCCCCATCGTCACCGACTGGGTGATATAGGCGATGCAGCCGGCCGCGAAGGCCGCGCCCAGCATCTTGCCCTCGAGGCCGATGTCGAAGATGCCGGCCCGTTCGGTGAAGAGGCCGGCAAGCGCGGCGAGGATCAGCGGCGTCGAAACGCGGACGGTCGATTGGGCCAGTTCGATGAAGACCTGAAAGAAATCCATGGATCAGGCTCCCTTGGTGGCCGCGACGTCGCGGGTTTTCGGCGAAAGCCCGAGGACGACCCGCGTGATGGCTGGGCGGAACATGTGCTCGAGCGCGCCGGCAAACAGGATGACGAGGCCCTGGATGATGACGATCATGTCACGCGAGATGGAGGGCATCTCGAAGGAGATTTCCGCCCCGCCCTGGTAGAGCATGCCGAAGAGCAGCGCCGCGGGAATGATGCCCGCCGGATGCGACCGGCCCATCAGCGCCACGGCGATGCCGACGAAGCCCGCGCCTTGCACGAAATCGAGCTGCATGCGGAACTGCTCGCCCATGATCGGGTTCAGCGCCATCATGCCGGCCAGCCCGCCCGAGATCATCATGGTGATGACGATGATCTTCGCCTCCTTGATGCCGGCATAGCGCGCGGCGGCGGGGCTGTGGCCCATGGTGCGCATCTCGTAGCCGAGCCGCGTGCGCCAGATCAGCACCCAGACGCCGAAGGCGGCAAGAAGCGCCAGCAGGAAGGAGATGTTGAACGGCGCCGTGCCGACGGAAAGGCCGAAGATCGACATCAGCCAGTCGAGCTTGGGCAGCTGGCCGCCGGCATCGAAGGTGCGGGTTTCCAGCGACATGGAGCCGAGCGGCTTGAACACCTTGTTGAGCAGGTAGTTCATCAGGCTGGCGGCGATGAAGTTGAACATGATCGTCGTGATGACGATATGGCTGCCGCGCCTGGCCAGCAGCCAGCCGGGGATCAGCGCCCAGAGCGCGCCGAAGAAGGCGGCGCCGAGGATGGCGATCGGGAAGACGAGATACCAGGGCAGCGTGTGGTCGAAGGCGAGGCAGGCGAGCGCCACGCCGATGCCGCCGATATAGGCCTGCCCCTCGCCGCCGATGTTGAACAGGCCGCAATGGAAGGCGACGGCCACGGCAAGGCCGGTGAAGATGAAGGTCGTGGTGTAATAGAGCGTGAAGCCGATATATTCGCCGCGGCCGAAGGCGCCGTTGATCATGTGGTAGGCGGCTTCCAGCGGGCTTTCGCCGACGATGAGCACGACGAGGCCGGAAATCAGGAAGGCGACGGCGAGGTTGACGAGCGGGATCAGGCCGTATTCGGCCCAACCGGGCAGTTTCGCGTGCGGGACACTCATTCCGCGGCCTCCTTCCGGCCTTCCACCCCGGCCATCAACAGGCCGAGTTCTCCTTCGGTGGCATCGGGCGTGCGCTCGCCGACGACGCGGCCGGCGAACATGACCAGGATGCGGTCGGACAATGCGCGGATCTCGTCGAGCTCGACCGAGACGAGCAGCACCGCCTTGCCCTGGTCGCGCATCTCGATGATGCGCTTGTGGATGAATTCGATGGCGCCGACATCGACGCCACGCGTCGGCTGGCCGATGACCAGCACGTCCGGCCCGCGCTCCATCTCGCGCGCCAGCACGATCTTCTGCTGGTTGCCGCCGGAGAAATTGGCGGTCTTCAGCCGCGGGTTCGGCGGGCGGATGTCATAGGCGGCGATCTTCTCCTCCGCATCGGCGCGGATGGCGTCGATGTCGAGCAGCATGCCTTTGCGGTACTTCGGATCGTCGTGATAGCCGAGGATGGCGTTCTCGCTTTCCTCGAATTTCAAAACGAGGCCGACATGGTGCCGGTCCTCCGGCACATGGGCAAGGCCCCGCCGGCGCAGGTCCGCCGGGTCGGCATGGCCGGTGACGTCGATCGGCTTGCCGTTCAGCAGCACCGTGCCGGATTTGGCGCGGCGGATGCCGGAGATCGCCTCCAGCAGTTCCGACTGGCCGTTGCCGGCAACCCCGGCAATGCCGACGATCTCGCCGGCGCGGATATCGAAGGAGACGTCGTCGACCATGGTCACGCCGCGGCCGTCGCGCACGGTGAGGTTCTTCACCGAGAGCTTGACGTCGGCAGGCTTCGCCTCGCCCTTCTCGACGCGCAGCAGCACGCGGCGGCCGACCATCAGCTCGGCCAGTTCCTCCACCGAGGTTTCCTTCGTCGTGCGCGTCGCCACCATCTCGCCGCGGCGCATGACGGAGACCTCGTCGGTGATCGCCATGATCTCGCGCAGCTTGTGGGTGATGAGCAGCACCGTCTTGCCCTCGGCCTTCAGCTGCTCGAGGATGCGGAAAAGGTGATCGGCCTCGGCCGGGGTGAGGACGCCCGTCGGCTCGTCGAGGATAAGGATATCGGCCTTGCGGTAGAGCGCCTTCAGGATTTCCACGCGCTGCTGGATGCCGACGGGCAGTTCCTCGATCACGGCGTCCGGATCGACCTCCAGCGCATATTCCTTTTCCAGCCGCTTCAGTTCGGCGCGCGCCTTGGTGATGCCGGCATTGAGGATCTGGCTCTCTTCCGCGCCGAGCATGATGTTTTCCAGCACGGTGAAGTTCTCCACCAGCATGAAATGCTGGTGCACCATGCCGATGCCGGCCGCGATCGCCGCATTCGGATCGCGGATACTGACCTTCCGGCCGTCGACGAGGATGTCGCCGCGATCGGCCTGGTAGAAGCCGTAGAGGATGGACATGAGGGTGGATTTGCCGGCGCCGTTTTCGCCGATGATACCGTGAATGGTGCCTTTTCGGACCTTCAGGTTGATGTTCCGGTTGGCGTGGACGAGGCCGAAGCTCTTGTCGATGCCCTTCAGTTCGATTGCCAATTCGCTCATGACGATCCACTCTTACGGGGATTTGAGGCCGACAGGCCTCTCGGCCGACCGGTCTTAGTCTTGTTGCTTCCGCCGCCCTTGTCCAGTCCGATTGCGGGGCCGGTCCTCTGCCGCTATAGCTCCTGCCGCCCGGTATTTCACCGAGGAGGAAAGCCATGACCACGCCCGACCGCCCCGACGAGGCCGATCGTCTCGCCCGCCTGGAGGAACATGTCGCCCATCAGGCCAACACGATCGAGGAGCTTTCCGACCAGCTCGCCGAGCAATGGCGGGTGGTCGAACAGCTGCGGACGAAGCTCGACCGGCTGACGGAACGGTTCCTCGCGCTGGAACAGGGCTCCCTGGAAGCCCCGGCCGTCACCCGCCCGCCGCATTACTGAAGCAGGTCCGGGAAGACGGAATCGGCCCGTCCGCCTTCCGGCAAACGGGCCGTCGCTGCCGCTCAGTAGGGGCAGGTCTCGTCCGACATGTAGTCGTGCACCTTCACCGTACCGGCGATGATGTCGGCGCGGGCCTTGTCGACCGCGGCCTTCATTTCCGGCGTGATGAGCGGGGCGTTGTTCTCGTCCATGGCGACGTCGACGCCGTTCTCCTTGAGGCCGAGCACGTTGACGCCCGGCTGGAACGTGTCGTTCTTGGCGGTGATGAAGGCGTCGTAGACGGCGACGTCGACCCGCTTGACCATCGAGGTCAGCACCTTGCCCGGATGCAGGCCGTTCTGGTTGGAATCGACGCCGATGCCGAGCTTGCCCGCATCGACCGCCGCCTGGAGGACGCCCACGCCCGTGCCGCCGGCCGCGTGATAGACCACGTCGGAACCCTGGTCGAACTGCGACTTGGCGATCTCACCGCCCTTGACCGGATCGTTCCAGGCGTCCGGCGTCGTGCCCGTATAGGCTTCGAGCAC
>CAMLOC010000100.1 GCA_946481465.1 uncultured Shinella sp.
CGGGCAGAGCGTTTCGACCTTTCCCGTTTCCCAAACGGAACGGGCCGGTTTCGTGCGAAACCGGCCCGGCATGCGACATCTCGGCGCGGGCGGCTCACCCCGCGAGGGCGTTTGCGGAAAGCTGGATGCGCTCGCCGCCGAAATGGGCTCTGCGCGCGGTCGGGCGCACGGTCAGCGGGCTGAACGGCAGGTCGTCGCCGCGCGCGAACATCATGCGGCGCTCATAGGGCTCCGACTTGAAGAACGGGAACCGCTTGTAGAGCGAGGGCAGCGTCTCCTTGACGTTGGTCGCCAGCAGCATGAGGTCGATGATGAACTTGCCCTGGTTGCTCTTCGGCGAGGCGACGAAATCGGCGTCGAAGACGCGCTTGTAGAAGGCCGAATGGGCCGGCTTGACCATCTGCACGCAGCGATCCGTCTGGAAATAGTCCGTCGCCAGGGTGGCGATGCGCAGCGTCAGATACGGGATCGCCGGCATCTCGCTCCAGATTTCCGGATCGGCGGCAAGACGCACCGGGTCGATCAGCGACATGCCGGCATCGAGGAAGGCGTTGATCTCGTCGGGGAACACCTTTCCCGACGAGGTGACGCGGTGCTCCGGCGTCACATGGTGCAGGCGCACCGTCGAGATCAGCCGCTCCTCGTAGTAGATGCCGAAGACATAGGCGTGGCTGTCGAAATCGACCTCGTCGATGAGGACCGCCTGCTCGTCGAGATGCATGACCGCACCGGCCTTGTAGGCCTTGTAGCGGATGCGGGCGACGTCTTCCATGTCCTCGCCCGTCTCCACGCGACGATATTCGATCCTGTCGAGCAGTCCCAGAAGCTTGTCCGAAAAGCGGTTGGTCGCCGTCTCTACGCTGGCCATTGTCCCCGTACCCCGATTGAAAAACGCCGGCAGCCACCGCGCTGCCATCCTTACAATCGCCGATATAAGACAATTTGTGTAAAATACCATTCATTAACCTTAATATATGGTTAACGCTAATTTTGAAGGCGCTGATACAACGCATCGGCTTCATGCGTCACGAAAGAAGGCGGCGAGGAAGGATCAGGCGACGCGGCGGCCGCGGCGGCCGGAGGAGGAACCGCCGGACTTGCGGGCGAGCGTCTCGTAGAGATCGCGCAGCGCATCGGGCGCCATGGGCGCGGCGAAGACGTAGCCCTGCACGAGATCGGCGCACTGGTGCTTGTTGATGAGCGCAAGCTGCTCGCGCGTCTCCACGCCCTCGATGACGATGCGCAGGCCCAGTTCGCGGGACAGGTTGACCGTGCCGCGCAGCAGCTTGAAGCGGCGCGGGTCCTCGCCGATGTTGCGAACGAAGGAGCGGTCGATCTTGATGACGTCGAGCGGCAGCTGGTCGAGATAGCTGAGGCTGGAATAGCCGGTGCCGAAATCGTCGATGGCGATGGTGATGCCGCGGGCGCGCAGCTCCTGCAGGATCGCCTGCACCTTGACGGGCTCTTCCATGAGGCAGCTCTCGGTGACCTCCAGATGCAGCCGGTGCGGCGCGAGCCCCGCCGCCTCCAGCGCCTCCGTGACGAGGTCGATGATGCCGGTGCCGCGCAGATCCTGCACGGAGAGGTTCACCGAAACGCCCATATGCGCCGGCCAGCCCGCGCAGTCGGCGCAGGCGCGCATGATCATGAAGCGCGTGATCTCGGAGACGATGCCCATCTCCTCGGCCAGCTGGATGAAGACGTTCGGCGGCACCGGGCCGCGCTCGGCATGCGTCCAGCGCGACAGCGCCTCGCAGCATTCGATGCGGGTGCCGTCCGGCACGAACATCGGCTGGTAGGCGACCGACAGCGTGTTGCCGGTGAGCGCCTCGCGCAGGTCGTCCTTCAGCTTCTGGCGGTCCATGTAGCGCGCGTCCATCTCCTGCTCGAAGACGGTGACGCTGCCCTTGGCGCGCGACTTCGTCTCGAACAGCGCGAGGTCGGCGCGGATCTGCATTTCCTCCAGCCGGAAATCGTCGCTCGGCACCATGACGGCACCGGCGCTGAAGGAGACGAGGAAGGTCATGCCGTCGAAGTCGTAATTGCCGCGCAACTGTTCGTGGAAGCGGCGCATGCGCGTCTCGAGGTCGCGGCGGTTCGTCTCGTTGGGGAAGAAGAGGATGAATTCGTCGCCCATCAGGTGGCCTGCAAGCACCTTGTCGCCGGCAAGCCGGCGCAGGCGCTCGGCGATGGCGCAGAGCAGCCGGTCGCCGGTGACGTGGCCCTTCATGTCGTTGACATGCTTGAAGTCGTCGACGTCGAGCACCATGAAGCCGACCGTGCCGGGCTTCTTGCGCTCGCCCAGCGCCTCCTGCACGAGATCGGCGAAATAGGCGCGGTTCGGCAGGCCCGTGAGGCTGTCGTAGCGCACCATGTGCAGGATCTTCTTTTCCGCCCGAACGCGCCCGGTCACGTCCTCGAAAATCAGCACGGCGCCACCGTTCTCGCGCGACGAGGCGGTGAATTCCAGATAGAGCCCGTCGGTGACCTGAACCAGCGCGCGCGAGCGCTCGCCCTTCAGCAGTTCGTCGAGCTGACGCAGGATCATCCGGCTCTGCTCGGTGTTGAGGAAGGTGTTGCGCACGCCGAACCTGAGGACGACGTCGAGATGGCAGTCCTTCAGCCGCTCCTGGTTGCCGAGATGCAGGAGCTCGCAGGCCCTACGGTTGGCGACGAGGATGCGGTGGTCGGCATCCAGCATGAACAGGCCGTGAGGCATGTTGTTGAGGGCCGTGTCGAACCGGTCGGCGATGATGGAGACCTCGCGTGTCGCCAGCACGTTCTTGTAGAGGAATTCGCGCACGCCGTTCGCCATCATGCGCGTCGTCATCACGAAGGGCAGGATGAGCACCGCGAGCACCGCATGGTAGAAGTCCTGCAGGCCCAGGAAGCCGACGACCATGGGGAAGCAGGCCGAGAAGGTCATGTAGTCGACCGCCCGCTTCGAGCCGCAATTGCGCCCGACGACGGAGACCATGGTGGCGAGCGTCACCGCGATCGTGGCAAGCTCGGCGAAGCTGTCGCGACTGAAGAGCAGGCTGTAGCCGCAGGAGGTGCCGAGCGCCAGCGTCGTGCCGACGGCGCCGAGATTGTACCAGTTCTCCCAATAGCGGATGCCGTCCATGTCGAGCGCCGCATGGTCCACCCGGTCGAAGCGGCGCATGCCGACGGCGCGCAGCGACCAGATCGCGATGACGAGGCCACTCCAGATGAGGAAGAAGGGATCGGCGGTCTTGGCGTAGACGAAGGAGAACGTGATGACATGCGAAATCATGCCCACGAAAAGGGTCTGGCGGTTCCCGTACAGCGAGCTGACGAACGACAGGTAGACATCAGCCGGCAGTGTGTTTTGACCCTTATCCTTCATGGACTCGGCACTCCCTATGACACGAGAGGGTTACCGACCAAAATTTAATGAATGATTTCGGGAAATTACCCAATAACAAGGGTATTGCACCGCATTATCGCACGTTCATTCAACCGACGGAAGACACATTCAACCCCATATTGCAATAAAGCTGAATTTAAGGGGCGGACTCAACCAAGCATATGTCAACCGTGTAATTTCCTGACTCCGATACGACACAGTATTTCGCCGCCGCAGGGGCGAAAAAATTCCAGTTGCAATCGCTGTTTGCAGGCGCGTGGTTAACGGAGCGTCGCTGGCAAACCCGCAAAACTTATCGATGCCGCTGAAACGGCGCGCCGCCTACCGCCCGCAAACGGCAGATCCGTCGTCATTTCGCCGAAATGGGGGAATTGACTGCCGCGGGATTTGATAGCAAATCGTCAATTGGTATTTCTTTTCCGGAGCCCATCATGTCGAAACCCGTCGTCGCCATTCCCGCCGATATCAGGGAGATCGAGGGCAACGTCTGGCAGGCCACGCCGAACCAGTATGTGCGCGCCGCCGTCAAGGGTGCCGACGTCACCGTGTTCCTGGTGCCGGCGCTTGAGACGGACAACGATTTCGACGGCATTCTCGACCGGGTGGACGGGCTCCTCGTCAGCGGCTCGCGCACCAATGTACACCCCTCGCTCTACGGCAAGAAGGCCAGCGAGGCGGAAGGCCCCTACGACACGGCGCGCGACGCCACCAGCCTGCCGCTGATTGCCCGCGCGCTGGAGCGCGGCATTCCGCTGCTCGCCATCTGCCGCGGCATCCAGGAACTCAACGTCGTGCTCGGCGGCACGCTTGCCAACGAGATCCAGGACCAGCCGGGCATGTGGGACCACCGCAAGCCGGACACGCCCGTGCTCGATGTCGCCTACGGCATCCGCCAGACGGTCCATGTCAAGGAAGGCAGCTGCCTTGCCGCCGTCGTCGGCGCCGGCGAGGTGCAAGTCAATTCGCTGCATCGGCAGGCGATCTCCGACATCGCGCCGCGCCTCGCCGTCGAGGCCGTCGCCGAGGACGGCACGATCGAGGCCGTCTCCGTCATCGGCGCCAAGGCCTTCGCGGTCGGCGTGCAGTGGCATCCGGAATACTGGGTCGGCTCCGACCAGCCGTCGAACCGGCTGTTTGCCGCCTTCGGCGAAGCCGTTCGCGACTATGCCGCCGCCAAAGGGGCGGCCGCGCACCGCGCCGCCGCAGAATAATCGCTCAATCGGCCGAGATCATCGTGATCATGGCGTCGGCGGGCTCGACGGCCTCATAGGCAAGGCCGTCGCCGTCGACGACGGTCAGGATGGCCTCGCCCTGCGCGTCGGCGACGATCACCGTGCCGTCACCGTTCTCAAGCCAGGTGCGCGCTGCCGAAAGGCCCGGCCAGACCGCGTCGCAGTCGCCCTCGGCGGTGAACCGTTCGCTGCGGCTCGAAATGCGCTCGCCGCGCTCGGCAAGGCAGGCGGTGTTCGCGACCACGTTGGAAATGGTGTAGCTGTGCGCCGCCGCCGAGACGGGAACGGAACCTGTCGTGACCGTATCGATCGGCCCTGTCCGGTCCGCGGCGAGGCTCCACAGGCCCAGCGACAATGCGCCGGCCGCAGCGACGATCATCAGCGTCTTCATGGGGCTCTCCTTCGCGATCGGGTGACCGGAAAAGCATGCGCCCGCGAAATTGCCGAAAGGTTAACGAAGGCTTTCCGGGCCGCTGCCTGCCTTTCGCGTGAAGGGCGTCTCGGGCACCGGCGTCAGGGCCGCGCCGCGCTGGAACCAGGCAAAGAGATTGTCCGCCACGAGATCGGCCATGGCATCGCGCGTCGCCACCGAGGCCGAGGCGACATGCGGCAGGAGCGAGACGTTCGGCAGGTCGAGCAGCGCCTGCGGCACGTTCGGCTCGTCATAGAACACGTCGAGCCCCGCCGCCGCGATCACGCCGTCCTTCAGCGCTCGGGCAAGCGCATCCTCGTCGACCGTCCAGCCGCGCCCGACATTGATCAGCACGCCGCCCGGCCCCAGCGCGCGCAGGATATGCGCATCGATCGTCCTGTGCGTCTCGGCCGTCTTGGGCACGATGGCGATCAGGATATCCACCGCCTCCGCCAGCTCCGCGAGCGAAGGATAATAGGCAAAGGGCACGCCGTCCCGCGGGCGCCGCGTGTGGTAGGCGATCTCGATGCCGAAACCCTTCAGACGCTCGGCGATCGCCATGCCGATACGGCCGAGGCCATAGATGCCGGCCTTGCGGCCGCGCAGGCTCAACGGCGTCAGCGGAAAGGCGCCCTCGCGCACCCAGCGCCCCTCGCGCAGCCAGGCCTCGGCCTGCGGGAAACGGCGCAGCGTGTTGAGCAAAAGGCCGATCGTCGTGTCGGCCACCTCGTCGTTCAGCACGTCCGGCGTGTTGGTGACGGTTATGCCGCGGGCCGCGGCAGCCGCCACGTCCACGCCGTCATAGCCGACGCCGAAGCTTGAAATGATCTCCAGCGCCGGCAGATGCTCGATCATCGCCACATCGAGCCCGCCGGAGACCGCGACGCCGGAAATGCTCGCCGCCTCGGAACGGGCTAGCAGCGCCGGGTCGGCCCGTTCGATGCGCACCACGTCGAAGGCGTCCTTCAACCGGTCGAGCACGCGCTCGCGGATCGTGCCGGGCACGAGAAGACGTGTCTTGGCCGTCATGGCGGGATCTCCCTTTCCTGGTGCTCAGCCTTCCGGATGGGGCTTCAGCGGACCGGTGGATTGCCGGATGCGCATTTCCGGCTTGATGAGGTGGATGCCGTCAGGCTCGTGGCTGCCCGAAAGCTTGTCGAGCAAAGCGCGGGCGGCGTTGCGGCCGACCTCGGACTGGCCGTTCCAGACGGTGGTGAGCGCGGGCGTGGCGATCGCCGCCTCCTCCAGGTCGTCATAGCCGGTGACGGAGACGTCGCGGCCGGGCACGAGGCCGGCGCGGGCGATGCCGTTCATCAGGCCGATCGCCACGAGATCGTTCCAGCAGACGGCCGCCGTCGGCTTCTGCGGCAGCGAGAGGAAATGCACCGCCGCCTCGAAGCCGCCCTGCTTGGTGCGCGGGCCGGGAATGCGCAAGGACGGATCGACCTCGATATTGGCCTTGCGCAGCGCGTTGACATAGCCCTGGTAGCGGTCGCGGCCCGTCGACGTCTGGTCCGTGCCGCCCACCATGGCGATGGTGCGGTGGCCGAGGCCGATCAGGTGGTTGGTGGCGAGCGAGAGGCCGTAGCTGTCGTCGCCGCGGAAGATCGGCACGTCCAGCCCGTCGATCGAACGAGCGATCAGGATCGCCGGCATGCCATTGTCCTCGGCAAGCCGGATATCCTCCGGCGGCGTGCCGATGGCCGGCGACATGATGACCCCGTCGCCGCCGAGCTGCAGCAGCGTCTCGACGAAATTGCGCTGCTTCTCGACCGAATCGTAATGGTTGGAGAGGATGAAGGTCTGCCGGTCGCGATCGAGCTCGCTCTCGATGGCCTTCAGGATTTCCGCATAGAACGGGTTCATGATGTCATGCACGACGACGCCGATGATGCCGGAGCGGGAGGTGCGCAGGCTGGCGGCGCGGCGGTTGTAGATATAGCCGAGCGCGCGGGCCTGTTCCTTGATCTTTTCACGCGTGGAAGCCGCAACGAGCGGACTGTCCCTGAGCGCAAGCGATACCGTCGCCGTGGAAACACCGAGCGTTTCCGCGATGGTGGAAAGCTTGATTTTCTGTGCCACGACCCCTCCCCGACGAACGCCAAGCAACGCGGCGTTTAAAACCGTTTATTTAAACAGTTTAAATCTCGTCGGCAACTGCCTTTTCGACCTCGCGCGGCGCATCCGCCAGGCCCCCGTGCAGGTTCTCGTCCATGGCGCGCAGGAGCTTGAGCAACTGGCGCACATCCTTCTCGCTCAGACCTTCCGCCGCCTGCTGCTCGCTGATCCGGCCCGCTTCGGTGATGCGGTCGACGGAGGCCTCGCCGGCTTCGGTGAGGTGCACGACCGTGAGCCGGCCGTCCGTCTCGTCCGGCCGCCGCGCCACGAAGCCTTGGGCCTCCAGGCGGCCGATCGTGCGTGTCATGGTCGGCGCCTTGACGCCGAGCCGGGCGGCCAGCGCGCCGGCGGTCAGGCCTTTCTCTTCCGCAAGCGCCAGGATCACGCCGTCCTGACCGGCATAGAGGCCGGTGGCGAGAAGGTTGCGCGACAATACGGTGCGCATGGAACGGGCCGCATTGACGACGGCGGCGGCAAGGCCTGCGCCGGAGACATCCTCGTGACCCTTCTTCTTCTTGCCCTTCTTGCCGTCCTTGTGCTTCTTGCCCATCGATCGCCTCCGCCTTACCGTTCCCTGCATCACCCTTGCATCGCGGGCATGGCCTTGTATGACTCATGTGACAGTCGGGCGGCAAGACGGGATAGAGGCAGACGATGACGCATCCCAAGCTGCGGTGGAGCGAGAACGACCCGGCCCTGCCGGCCAAGGACCGCGCGGACTGGATCGCCGTTCTGCCGCTCGGCGCCCATGAGGGCCACGGCCCGCACCTGCCGCTGGAGACCGACACGCTGATTGCCGACGGGATATCCGCGCGGCTGATGGCCGTGCTGCCGGCGCACCTGCCCGTCACCGTCCTGCCTACGGAGCCCGTCGGCTATTCGCCGGAACATCTCGACGTGCCGGGCACGCGTTCGCTCGGCTATGCGGAAGCGGTGGAGCGCTGGCTCGGCATTGCGGAAGACCTGCATCGAAAGGGCGTGCGCAAGCTCGTCCTGCTCAACGCGCATGGCGGCAATTCGCCGCTGATGACGATCGTCGCCACCGAGGCGCGCGTGCGCTGGAACATGTTCGTCGTCGCCACGGCCTGGACCCGCTTCGGCCAGCCGGACGGCTGGATCGCGCCCGAGGACAAGGCGATCGACATCCACGGCGGCGACATCGAGACCTCCGTCATGCTCGCCCTCCATCCGGACCGCGTCCGCATGGACAGGGCGGAAGCCTTCGGCTCGCGGCAGGCGGAGTTCGCTGCGCGCTTCGCCCATCTGCGCGCCTATGGCCCGCACGCCTTCGGCTGGAAGATGGCCGACCTCAATCCGAAGGGCGTCGCCGGGAACGCGGCGGCGGCCACCGCGGAAAAGGGCGAAGCGCTGATCGCCCACGCCATCAGCGGCCTCGTCGCCCTCCTTGAGGACGTTGCGGCCTTCGACGTGGAGACACTGCGCTGAGAATGCCGGGCGGCTTTGCACGACGATAGGAGCCGGATCGCATTTGCGCTGGCCGGTTCGATCTCCTATATCAGACGCCAACCGGACGCCGCACGCGTCCCCGCCATCGCTCGAGGTTCCCATGACCGAAACAGCCGTTTCCAAGCCCATTCCCGTCACCGTGCTTACCGACTATCTCGGCGCCGGCAAGACGACGCTGCTCAACCGCATCCTGAC
>CAMLOC010000101.1 GCA_946481465.1 uncultured Shinella sp.
CACCTTCACCGACGAGAAGGAACGGTCGCTGGCCATCGGCATCTGGGCTGCGGTCGCCTCCGGCGGCGCGGCGCTCGGTCCCGTGGTGGGCGGGCTGCTGCTCGAATATTTCTGGTGGGGCTCCGTCTTCCTCATCAATGTCCCGGTCGTGCTCGTCGCCCTTTCGGCGAGCGCCCTCCTGCTTGCCCGTCGCCCCGGCGACAGCAGCCGTCCCTGGGATCTTACCGGCTCCGTGCAGGTGATGTTCGGCCTCGTCGGCCTCACCTATGCCGTGAAGGAAGCGGGCAAGCGCGAACCCTCTTGGGAGAGCGCGGCCGTCGCGCTCGCCGTCGGCCTTGCGGCCATGGCGGTGTTCATTCGCCGCCAGCGGCGCAGCAGCGCGCCGTTGATCGATTTCGCCCTGTTTGCCAATCCGCGCTTTGCCGCGGGCGTCGCCACCGCGCTCGTCGCCTCCGCCGCCCTGATCGGCGTGGAGCTGGTCTTCAGCCAGCGGCTGCAGCTCGTCCTCGGCCATTCCCCGCTGGAGGCCGGCCTGCTCATCCTGCCCATCCCCGCGGCCGCTTTCTTCGCTGGGCCGCTCACCGGCCTCGCCCTGCCGCGCCTCGGCGGCGAGCGGGTGCTGTGGGCCGCGCTGCTCTTGTCGGGCCTTGCGCTTGCCGCCTTCCTCGCCACCCACCAGGGGCCGACGGGCTACTGGATCGCCGCGCTCGCCGTAATGGGCTTCGGCGTCGGCGCCGCCATGACGGCGGCATCGGCCGTCATCATGCTCTCGGCGCCGGAAGAGCAGGCCGGCATGGCGGCCTCGGTGGAGGAGGTGTCGTTCGAGCTGGGCGGGGCGCTCGGCATCGCCCTGCTCGGAAGCCTGATGTCCGCCCTCTATTCGCAGGCGATGGTCGTGCCGCAGGGCCTGGCGCTCGCCGACGAGGCCCGCGACAGCCTCGACGAGGCGCTGATCCTCGCCGACGGCCTCAAGCCGGACCAGGCGCATCAGGTGATCACCCTCGCCCAGGCCGCCTTCGACCACGCCTTCGTCGGCGTCATCGGCGCGGCCGTGGCGATGCTGGTCGCGGTCGCCTTCACGCTCCGCTGGAAACTGAGCCCGCGCTGATTGCCGAAAGGGAGGACCGCGCCCGGCCGGCGCGGCCTCGTCAGTCGACCTGGGCGACGAGGCCCGCAGCCTCGATGCCGGCGACCGCGCAGGTCTCGTCATTGTCCGAGGTGTCCCCCGTGATGCCGACCGCGCCGAGCAGCGCCCCGGCCGCATCGCGGATCAGCGCGCCGCCGGGGACGGCGACGATCCTGCCGCCGGAGACGGCGGTCAGGCCCTCCATGAAATGCGGGCGCTCCTTCGCGGTCCTGTCCAGCCAGCGCGAGCCCATGCCGACGGCGAGCGAGCCGTAGGCCTTGCCGAAGGCGATCTCGTAACGCAGCATGGAGGCGCCGTCCTGCTTCTGGAAGGCCTTCAGGTGTCCGCCGGCATCGAGCACGGCCACGGTGAGCGGCTTGAAGCCCGCCTTCGTGCCGGCCTCAAGGGCGGCGGCGATGATGGTGTTGGCGGCGGCAAGGGTGAGTTCGGCCATGTCAGTCCTCATGGGGTTGGGGTATCGAAAGGTTCCGGCGGGCCCGGATCGTCGAGCGCGCTGCGCATTCTTGCGGAAGGGGCCCGTCAGGCGGCGCGCAGCTTGCGCAGCCGGCCGCTCAGCCAGCGCCAGCCCGGCGCGACGACCATGCTGACGACGGGGATCAGCGCGGCCCCGACGACAAGCCCGACAATGCCCGAGCCGGCCGCCTGGACCAGCCAGGAGACGAGGCCGCCGAGGGCGGGAACGGCGTGCGCGGCCGCTTCGCCGGCATCGTGCAGCATGTGGCCCGGCGCCGCGAAGCCGAATATTTCCGCGCCGTGCACCAGGATGCCGCCGCCGACCCAGATCATCGCCGCCGTGCCGACCGCGCCGAGCAGCTTGAGGAGATAGGGCATGCCCTTGACGAGGCCGCGGCCGAGAAGGCGAAGGCCGGGCCCGGCCGATGCGCGGCCGGCCAGCCAGAGGCCGGCATCGTCCGCCTTGACGATCAGCGCGACGACGCCGTAGACGCCGGCCGTGATGACGATGCCGACGAGAGCGAGGATCAGCGCCTGTGCGACAGGCCCGGCATCGGGCACGGATGCGAGCGTGATGGCCATGATCTCGGCGGAAAGGATGAAGTCGGTGCGGATGGCGCCGGCGACCTTGCTGTCCTCGAAGGATTTCGCGTCGGTGCCCGCCGGGTCGAGCTGGTCCTCATGGTGATGGGCGCCATGGGGGGAAACGAGCTCATAGACCTTCTCGGCGCCTTCGTAGCAGAGGAAGAGGCCGCCGGCCATCAGGAGCGGCGTGATCGCCTGGGGCGCCAGGAGGCTGAGGGCGATGGCCGCCGGCAACAGGAAGAGAAGCTTGTTCTTCAGCGAGCCGAGCGCGATCCTGCCGATGATCGGCAGCTCGCGCGCGGGTGAGAAGCCGGTGACGTAGCGCGGTGTCACGGCCGCATCGTCGATGACGACCCCGGCCGCCTTGGCGCCGGCCTTGCCGGCCTGCGCGGCGATATCGTCCAGCGAGGCCGCGGCCGCCTTGGCAAGCGCTGCGACATCATCGAGAAGGGCAATCAGTCCGACGCTCACGAAAATCTCCAGGTCAGGGGGAAAGCCTCAGTCCTTCGCGCACGGCCAGCCTGCCGGCGTCGCGAGGCCCTTCGGAAGTTTCGTTTTGGCATCGCCGCAGGCCATGTCGACCTGGGACTGGTCGAGCCCCGTCGCGCCCGACAGGTCCAGACCCTCGATCCGCGTCAGCAGCATGAATGCCCTGTCGAGGCCGATCGTTCCCTCCACGCGCGCCTCGCTCAGGTCGGCGCGCGACAGGTTCGCATAGGCGAAGCTTGCGCCCGAGAGGGTGGCCTGGTCGAAGGACGCACGGCTGACATCCGCCTTGTCGAAACTCGCATAGCGCAGGTCCGCACCGTTGAACGTGGCGCGCTGCAATTCCGCGGATGCGAACGAGGTTCCCTGCGCGATGACGTTCTGGAAGCTGGACCGATAGGCTTCGACCCGCACGAAATTCGCCTTGTCGAGCCGCGCGCCGCTGAACCATGCCCGGATCATGGTCGCCTTCTCCAGGACGGCCCTTGTCAGGTTCGTGTCGCGCATGTCGGTATAGCTGAGGTCGGCATCCCGGAAATTCGCGCCGGTGAAATCATTGCCGCCGAGCATCAGGTTCTTCTTGGCGCAGTTGCTCCAGTCGACCTTGGGCGCGGGATCCGCCCGGCAGTCCGCGGCATCGGCAGGACGGAAGGAAAGGCTCGCGGCCATCGCCGTGCAGGTTGCGAAGAGGCCGAAAAGCAGCGCTTTCTGCAGTCCGTTCACTGATGTCACTCCCGTTGCAAAGGTCCTGCCCGATCCGGCAGTCCCTTAAATATGGCAATCGGGAGCCGAATGTCATCAGCCAACCGTCCATATGGATACCGGAATCGGTATCCGCCGGCCTGCGGCAGACCGGGCTATTCCGCGGCGACGATATGGAATTCGCGTGCGCCTTCGCATTTCCCCGCCCCGCCCATGATGTAGATGAGACAGCTCGTCCTCAGGAGCGAGGCGAAATTCGGCACCGAACCGTTGATATCGAGCGCCTCGTCGTAGAGCGTCGACAGGAAGCGGGATGTCGACAGGCCCTGGCCCGCGGCCATCTCGTCGATCAGGTCCCAGAACGCGGCCTCGATCTGGATGCTCGTCGAATGTCCGCCGATCCGCACGGAGCGGTTGACCGGCCGGTAGCGTTGCGGATCCTGGCCCGCAAAGACCTCACACATGGTTCATCCTCCAGTCTTGTTCTTATGGCCGCGATTATGCGGTGGGCCTGAGGTTTGGTCAAATCATCCAACGTCGCGGAAAAAGACGAAAAATCCTTCGCTGAAAACTCCAGAAATGAAAATCCGCGTGCGGTAACCGGCTGCTACCCGCGGCCGCCGATCCGGGCGCACAGTCCTTCCCACGATGCCAATTGCAGACAGGAGAAGAACAGCGTGGCGAAGGCGATCCATTCCATGATCCGGGTCCTGGACGAAGCCCGGTCCGTGGATTTCTACACCAGGGCATTCGGGCTCGACGTGGCCGACCGGCTCGATTTCGAGACCTTCACGCTCGTCTACATGAGCAATGCCGAAAGCGAATTCGAGCTCGAGCTGACGATCAACAAGGGACGCAGCGAGGCCTACGATCTCGGCGACGGCTACGGTCATCTCGCCGTCTCCGTTGCCGACCTCGACGGCGAGCATGCCCGCCTGTCGGCGCTGGGCTTTGCCACCGGCAAGATCGTCGCGTTCGACCGCGACGGCGGCCTGCTCGCCCGCTTCTTCTTCGTCACCGATCCGGACGGCTACAAGATCGAGGTCCTGCAACGGCACGGCCGCTTCAAATGAACGGCGGGCGGCCGGAGGAGGGCCGCCCGTTCCAGACACAACGGGAGGAATGCGACATGACGACCATCTACGAGCGGCGCCCCGGGCTCTCCCGGCGCGAGCTTCTGAAGCGCGGCACGATCGGCGCCGCGCTCATCGTCACCGGCAGCGCGGTGATCAGCCCCGACAAGGCCTGGGGGCTGGAGACGACGGCGCTGAAGCCGGAGACCATGGCGACCCTGATCAGGCTCGCCCGCGATATCTACCCGCACGATTCCGTCGCCGACCGGTTCTATGCCGTCGCCGTGAAGGGCCATGACGCGAAGGCCGGCGCGGACGCCGCGCACAAGGACCTGATCGAGGCCGGCATCGCCGATCTCGACAAGCGCGCCGGCGCCGGCGGCTATCGCGGCCTCGGCTGGGAGGACGACCGCGTCGCGATCCTCAGGGACATCGAGGCGACGCCCTTCTTCCAGGCGGTGCGCGGCGACCTCGTGGTCTCCTTCTACAACCAGAAGGAGCTCTGGCCGCATTTCGGCTACGAGGGCGAATCCTATTCCAAGGGCGGCTACATCGCCCGCGGCTTCGACGACATCGAATGGCTCTGACGGCGGTCTGACGGCCTGCGCCGGAGGAGGCGCGGCCGCACGGCTTCAGGCCGACCGCACATGTTTCGGGAGGAAACCATGGCAGCTCCTTATGATCTCAACGACGACAGCGTGGTCGTCATCATCGGTTCGGGCGCCGGCGGCGGCACGCTCGGCAACGAACTGGCGCAGAAGGGCATCGACGTCGTCGTGCTCGAGGCCGGCGCGCGCATCGAATACGAGGACTTCATCAACGACGAATGGGACAGTTTCGCCCAGCTCGCCTGGCTCGACCACCGCACGACGGGCGGCGGCTGGCGTGTCTCGAAGGATTTTCCCAACCTTCCGGCCTGGATCGTCAAGGCGGTCGGCGGCACGACGACGCACTGGGCCGGCGCCTCGCTGCGCTTCCAGGAGCACGAGTTCAAGACCCTGACGCATTACGGCAAGGTCGAGGGCGCCAACCTGCTCGACTGGCCGCTGACGCTGGCCGAGCTGGAGCCCTACTATGCCAAGGCCGAGGACAAGATGGGCGTGACCCGCACCAACGGCATCGAGGGCCTGCCCGGCAACAACAATTTCAAGATCCTCAAGGCCGGCGCCGACAAGCTCGGCTACAAGGAATGTCACACCGGCAACATGGCGATCAATTCGGCCGATCGCGACGACCGCATGAGCTGTCAGCAGACCGGCTTCTGCTTCCAGGGTTGTAAATGGGGCGCCAAATGGTCGACGCTCTATACCGAGATCCCGAAGGGCGAGGCGACCGGCAAGCTGGAAGTGCGGCCGAATTCCCATGTCGTCAAGATCGAGCACGACGACAGCGGCAAGGTGACGGCCGTCGTCTATGCCGACAAGGACGGCAAGCTGCAGAGCCAGAAGGCGCGCATCGTCTGCGTTGCCGGCAACTCCATCGAAAGCCCGCGCCTCCTGCTCAATTCCGCCTCGGGCAAGTATCCGGACGGGCTTGCCAATTCCTCCGGCCAGGTCGGCAAGAACTACATGCGCCACACGACCGGCTCGGTCTATGCCGTGTTCGAAAAGCCGGTGCATTTCTACCGCGGCACGACCATGGCCGGCATCGTTCGCGACGAGGCGAAGCACGATCCCTCGCGCGGCTTCGTCGGCGGCTACGAGCTGGAGACGCTGGCGCTCGGCGTGCCCTTCATGGCGGCGTTCCTCGATCCCGGCGGCTGGGGCCGCTCCTTCGCCTCCGCCATGGACAGCTATGCCAACATGGCGGGCCTGTGGATCGTCGGCGAGGACATGCCGCAGGAGAGCAATGCCGTGAAGCTGCATGGCGAGTTGAAGGACAAGTACGGCATGCCGATCCCCGACGTCTGGTTCACCGACCATGCGAACGACATCGCCATGCGCAACCATGCCTACAAGCAGGGCGAGGCGCTCTATGCCGCCGTCGGCGCGACGCGCAGCTTCCCCACGCCGCCTTACCCCTCGACGCACAATCTCGGCACCAACCGCATGAGCGAGAAGGCCGAGGACGGCGTCGTCAACAAGTGGGGCCAGACGCACGACATCAAGAACCTCTTCGTCTCCGACGGCAGCCAGTTCACCACCGGGGCGGCGGAGAACCCGACGCTGACGATCGTCACGCTCGCCATCCGCCAGGCGGACTACATCGCCAGGGAAATGGGCGCCGGCTCGATCTGAGGACAACCGCGATCCTCCCCGGTCGCCCGCGGGCGGCCGGTGATCGCGTGCGGCTCCTGGGCCGCGCCACCTTCGGCCGGCTTTCGCCGGCCGCTTTTTGCGGCGGGAAGGGCGAGGGAAACGACGGGTGCGCCTGATCAGGCGGCGGGATCCGCCGCATGGCAGGATTGCAGGTCGTAGAGGCGGAAGGCCGGGCGGGTGCCGGGAGGAAGCGGCCTTGGGGGGGTGAAGGTCACGCGCCGCGTCTCACCGGCGGCAAGGTCGAAGGCGTTGTCGCTGTAGCGGCCGTCCTCGTCGGTCTCGATCATCACGAAGAGCGCCAGCCCCGCGGCGGCGACGTCGAGATGGATGGCGCCGTCCGGCCCGTCCGACTGGGTCAGCGTCACGCCAGCCGGCTCCATCTCCAGTGCCTTGTAGGTGCCGTGGACATGGTGTCCTTCGCCCGCCATGCCGTTCGACGCCGTGAAGCGCCAGGCGATGAGGGTGCCGGCCGGCAGGTCCGCCGCGGCAAAGCTCGCGGCGGTGACGGCGGCATCCGGCGTGCAGGCCGCCCGGACCTCAGCGAACGGCCGGCGCGCGCCCTTCAGGTCGACGAGGAAGATCGCAAGGTCGACGGTGACGTCGGCCGGCGTGTCGTTGACCAGCGAGAAGCGGATCGTCTCGCCCTCAGGGATCGCCGCCACCGCGACGGGCTGGAAGAAGCGCCTGACGAGATAGTGCAGCGCCTTCCAGCGGCCGCCATAGTCGAGGCTCGACCAGGAGGCGACCGGCCAGGTGTCGTTGAGCTGCCAGTAGAGCGTGCCCATGCAATGCGGCTTCAGCGAGCGCCAGTATTCCACCGCCGTCTTGATGGCGAGGCCCTGCTGGACCTGGCTGAGATAGACGAAATTCGCGAAATCCTTCGGGAAGCGGAACGTGCGGAACATGGTGCCGGCGATGCGCTCGTTGCCGCCGGCATTCTTCTGGTGCAGCTCCATCACCGGCGAGGCGATGTTCATGTCCCCTGCCCCGGCATAGGTCTTGATGACCGGCAGCGAGGTGTAGGACTGGAAGCCGAATTCCGAGCAGAAGCGCGGCCGCACGCTGCGATAGTCGGCGAACGGCCTGTTCTCGTGCCAGACGGACCAGTAGTGCATGTCGCCCGAGCCGTCGGCATGCCAGGCATCGCCGAAATCGAGGGGGCCGGAGGCCGGGCTCGACGGCCACCAGAGGGCGTCCGGCGCGGCCTTGCGCAGCGCCTGCTCGATCGTGCGGTTCAGCCGGTCGTAGGAGACGAGGTAGCGGTCGCGGTCGCGTCGCGGCTCGTCGAACCAGGTGAGCGCGCCCACCAGCTCGTTGTCGCCGCACCACAGCGCGATCGAGGGATGGGAGGAGAGCCGGCGCACCTGGTAGTCGACCTCGCGCGCCACATTGTCGAGGAAGTCCTCCGTCGAGGGATAGAGGTTGCAGGCGAACATGAAATCCTGCCAGACGAGGAGGCCCAGCCGGTCGCACAGGTCGTAGAACCAGTCCGGTTCGTAGAAGCCGCCGCCCCAGACGCGGATCATGTTCATGTTGGCCGCCCTGGCGGAGCCGAGCAGGTCGGCGGTCCTTTCCGGGCTCGACAGCGAGAACAGCGCGTCGGCGGGGATCCAGTTGGCGCCGCGGCAGAAGATTTCCCGCCCGTTGACCTTCAGCGCGAAGCGGCTGCCGGCCGCGTCGGGCGTGGTGTCGAGCTCGATGCGGCGAAGGCCGACCTGCCGGGTGACGGTATCGCCCGCAAGCTCCACGGCGAGCGTGTAGAGCGCCTGCTCGCCGCTGCCCGCCGGCCACCACAGGCGCGGCTCGGCGATCTCGAAGACATGGGTGACGGCCGTCTCCCCCGCGTCGACGCCGACATCGAGCCGGACGCGCTCGCCGTCGAGCGCGAAATGGAGGGCGACGATATCCGGGTTCTTCGCGAACACGGTCGCCGTCACCTTGAGATAGACCGAGCCGTCGGCATTGTGCACCTGCCGCGTGACGACATGCTCGATGCGGGCCCGCTCCAGCTTCTTCAGCGCGATCGTGCCGTAGAGCCCGAGCGGCGCGATCGCGATGTTCCAGTCCCAGCCGAAATGGCATTGCGGCTTGCGCAGCATGTTGCCGT
>CAMLOC010000102.1 GCA_946481465.1 uncultured Shinella sp.
GAGGACGCTCTGGCATCGCGGCTGCATCGCGGCTGCATCGCGGCTCATAAGCTCGGCGTCACCAGCTTCCACATCACGCTTGGCGGCTTGCGCTTCATCATCAGGGACGGCGCGGTGGTGACGGTCGTGACGGCTCGCGAAGAGCGCTGGGCGCGCAAGAACGGCATCGCTCGCGAGCGAGAGGCGGCGCTGCTGTGAGCGGGTCCATCCTTGATCTCGTGCAGCGGCTCAAGGCTGCCGGCGCCACGGCGGAGATGATCGCCGATGTGCTCGACACGTTCTCGGCACGCCTCGATACGCAGACTGCGGCTGTTCAGCAGGTGCCTCGCACCAAGCGGCAGGAGCGGAACGCTCGCTACTACGACAAGTACAAAGAGCGTCTTAATGCGTCTGAAAAGTGTCTTAATAAGACGGTTTCAGACGTTTCAGACGGCAACGCGCCCGCTCGCGCGCATGGGGAACCTCAACCTAAAACCCAAGAAATCTCCTACCCAAAAACCCCCCTAAAGGGGGTCAAAAAGGGTAAGGTTCTTCCGTCTGAAAAGCCGTCTGATCGCCAGCAGGTTCTTGCTGCCTTCGACGGTGTCCTATCGCCAGATCGAGCCGCGGCGGTGATCGAGCATCGGGCCAAGCTCCGGAAGCCCATGACGGCTCACGCCGCCGGCCTCCTCGCCAAGCAATTTGCCGCGACGCAAAACCCAGACGAAGCCGCAGACACGATGATCGCCAGGGGGTGGCTCGGGTTCAATCCCGATTGGGGGCAGGGCCGCGGCGGCACTGGCCCGCCGGCCGGTCGGCGCACATTCGGGGACATCGTCGACGAGGGCTTGGCGGAGATAGCAGGGCAGGCAAATGGGCACGGACATCGCGAAACAGAGCACCACGACGGCCCGACCCTCGATCTTGTCGCGGGCGGCGGCCGATCGGATCGTCTCGACCTTCAACCGCCTGACGGAGACTGGTGGCGGTCGGCACGAGATCAGCGCTGAACTGGCGCCGACGATCAACGAGCGGCAGGCGCTGGCTGGGCGAGCTCGCGATCTGCAGGGCTGGCTCGTTCCGGCCGATACGGTGCGGATTCGGACGATGGTCGCCGCGCTGCTTGCCGGCTACCCGAACGGCGTGGCGCACAAGGACAATCCAGACCGGGTGCTCGACATGTTCGTCCGCGGCCTCCAGGACGTGCCTGAGTGGGCCATTGCCTCGGCCTGTGCTGCCTGGAACCGTGGCGAATACCCCGGCAAGCGCGAGGGCTATTCGCGGGCGCCGACGCCGGCCGACCTGCGCGAACTGGCCCTGGGCGAATGCAAGGGCGCCCGGGACGAGCAGACGAAGATCAGGGCCATTCTAGCGGCCGACGTGGTCGAGGAAGTCAGCCCCGAGGCTCGCGAGCGCATCGCCAAGGGCCTGAAGGATCTCGCCGCGCGCATCGGCTCGGGCTCGGATGCCGAGGAAGAGGCGCGGCAGCGTGCGCTTGCCGCTGACATGCGGGCCCGCACCGATGCCGAGCGCCAGGCCGAACAGAAGCTCGCCGGCTACGACGACGGGCTCGACATCAGCGTATCGCTGCGCCGGGACATCGCCGCGTGGAAAGAACGCCGCGCGCAGACGGATGCCGAGATCGCAGCTTGGGAGAAGCAGCAGCGGGGCGAGAAGGAGCGCGCAGAGTGACCGAGCCCGTCACCTTCACGACCTGGGACGCGCTGATCGCGACATTCCGTGCGCGGCGCATCGAGCTGGGGCTGTCTCAGCTCGACGTCGACGAGATGGCCGGGCTCGCGAGCGGCTATTGCGGCAAGCTCGAAGCCAGCTTGACGAACCCGAGCGCGAAGAACGCTCGCGGCATCGGGCGGGAGAGCCTGCCGCTCATGCTCGGGGCGCTCGGGCTCGAACTGGCGACCCATGCTCAACGCGGCAGAGCATCGAAATCCCAGAATGAAACCATGGCCTTGCTGATGTCCGCGACGCGAAAGGCGATGTCAGAGCGAGGCCGGAAAGGTGCTCAATCGCGGCTGGTGAAGATCCCGCCGGCCAAGCGCCGCGCTATCGCCCGCAAGGCCGCTCGCGCACGCTGGGAACGCCACCGCAAGGAGAAGGCCGCGGCGAAACGGTCGAGGCAGGCTATGGTGCCAGCAGGAGAGGCGACATGAGTGAAATGGTGGAGCGCGTTGCGCGTGCGATTGCTGCGGCCAATCGCGCCAATGATTGGGACAAGATCGACGAGAATGACGTCTGCGATAGGGGATATCTGCTGAGGCGGGATTATCTCGCGCTGGCCCGAGCTGCGATCGAGGCGATGCGCGAACCGACCGAGCAAATGATAGAGGCCGGCGACGAGATCGAGATTGCTGTCGGAGAGGACAATCGTTCAATCTTCTGCGGCGAGAGGGTCTGGCTCGCCATGCACAAATTGGCGCTGTGCGGTGCCGGCGCCCGCAGACAGCGCCAAATGACGGCAGGAGGACAGCCATGAAGACCTATATCGTCAAGGAACCGTTTCGCCTGCCGCACCGCGAGATCAAGCGCGGCGACACCGTGACTGCCGATGATTTCAAGGAAGCGCATGTGCCGGTCGGCGAGCTCATCGGCGATCTGCTGCAGTCCGGACACCTCGTCACCTGCGTATCGGACCTGCGCCGCAAGAAGCCGCGCGATCTGACCATGCTCGAACTGCACCGTGTGCGGTGCGACCACACCGAGACCGCGATCAAATCCTGATCAGCCCTCCTTGGGCGTTTCCTCCCAGCACTTGCCCGGCCCTCGCGGTCGGGCTTTTCTTTTGCCGCGACCGCGCGCATGATCCGCCGCCATGCGCACCATCGCCCGCGGCCTCATCCTGTTCGGCGTCGTCCTGGCCGCTCTGGCCTATGCCACGAGCGCGGTCCGCGAGCAGCAACGCCTTGATCGCCTGGCCGCAGAACGCGACGCCGCAGCCGAGCAGAACCGCGTCAATTACCTCGAATGGGAGCGCCAGCAGCGCGCTATTCCGTCGGGCCGGCCGATGGGCAAGCCGTTGCCGGGGCAGCGCGACGCGTGACCATCATCCTGCTATTCAGCGGCGCCATCGCTGCATCTGCTGCGCTCGCGTTCGGCGCGATCGAGGCCGGCCTGGCTATCGGCGCCATGGTCGCCTGCGCTCTGGCTCTCGTGCGCTGGGGCTTCGCTCGAGATTGAGCCTCGGCTGACCGCCCATTCAGCCTGCTTGCGCAGCGCCTCCTTGCTCGGGCCGCTGCGCGGGTGATGCTCGGGCTCGACCTCGTTGCGGACGCCCTGACCATCGACCAGGCGCCGGGCCTGCGCGCGTAGGTCCATCCATCTGCGGTGCTCGGCATCATCAGGCGCAATCCCAGCCTGAGCGCACCAGCGGGACACCGTCATCTTGGACACCTCGGCCACGAACGCCGCGCCCGTCACACTCAGCGAGCCAGCCTTGATGTGCCTCAGCACGAAGCGCCGCATGGCCTCATTCCGATCGTCGCGACGTCGCCCCATTGTGTTACAGATGTAACATCAGCTTTTCGTGTCAAGCACCGCACAGACGGCGCTCGTCACCACCCGGAAGCCGATGCCCGAGCATGCCGAGCGGTATCTCAACCCATTGATCCATAAGAGATAATGGTTCCGCGTGTCCGTGTGCGCGCGCGAGCAAAACGCCTTGTGCGGTGCCGACAATCGCAACCTGAGACATCTTCCTCGCGCCCACCACCTCGCCCGCACGCGTTCCTCTTCTCGGTAAGCGCGAAGCGCGCCAGCGAGCATAGCGAGCGCAGAGAATGGACCACACCTCGTCGAAGCCTCTGGTCGTCTCGGATAGGTCCCGAACCGTTCTCGCAATCCCCCGCGTCCAGCGCTTCGTCAACCTCCTCATCGAGGGAAAGGCCTTCAAGGAGGCCGCAACCGAAGCCGGCATCCGACTCACAAGGGCTCGCAGGCTCATGCGATACCCAGAGTTCAGGAAGCACTACTTCTCAGAGATTGAGGTGGTCAGCGAGAGCGAACGAGCCCGCAACATTCTCCTCCGGCAGACGCTCCGCGATCGAGGTCTGGAGAAGGATGCGCCCGCGGCGCTCGCTAAGGTCGCGCTTGAGGCCGCTCGTCAGCTCGACGGAGACGACAAGCAGGGCGGGATCACGATCAACGGCGGAAACAACGTGATCGCGGGCTACGTGATCAAGCTGGACGGGCCGTCTGCTGGTCCGCGTGTGATCGGAAACGGCAGCCCGCAGATAGAGCATCAGGGGCGGAGTGACGCTAAGCCATTGGCAGATAACGAGGACGTTGGAGAATGACGCTCTCCAACGCCTCTGATCGCCCCATCCGCTGCGCTGCACAACGGGCGCGCGCCAGAGATCACGCTCCGCGGCGACCGGCGCATTCCTGCGAAAACGCATCGTCGGGGGCGGGAGGGGGAAATCGGGGCGTCATCGTGGACGTCCTCCTGCCCACACGCAATTTCCGGCTGAGACATCCGGGGGGTGTCCAGATTTTTCCTTCCTCAGACATTCGCGAGGTTCGGTGATGGCGCAGTTCCGCAAGAAGCCCGTCGTGATCGAGGCTTTCCAGCACGTCGCCGGCAAGGTCGATATGGCCACCGTGCCGCGCTGGCTCGTTGACGCGATGCTCGAACGCACAATCCGGGCGCCCGAAGGCGCCGACTATCTCGATATCCACACGCTGGAGGGCGTGATGCGAGCCGACCGTGGCGACTGGATCATTCGCGGCGTCAAAGGCGAACTCTACCCGTGCAAGCCGGACATCTTCGCCGCGACCTATGAGCCGGCCTGACAGATTTTTCCGGTGCAGAACATTTGGGGGTGGTGATGGTCGAGAGTGTTCGGGTCGAAGATGACGCCCGGATTTATCAGTACGTGTTCCGCCCGCCTGGTCGGCGCTGGAAGCCAGTTGCGCAGACGCGCGATTGGCGCGGCCGGCTGTGGGTGCTGCACCCGACGAAGGGATGGCGCCTCGGATGAAACCTCGTCGCTACCTGCACGCTGGGCGAACGGTTGAGGCGATGCGGTTCGTTGGGAACGGGCTGGAGGTGGCGCGGTTCGCTGAGCCGTATGGGCTAGCGGTTGGTGACGGTCTGATCGGGTTTCTGCGCGTCGGCGGCCAGGCGGTCGAGTGCGGCGATTGGGTGGTTCGCGATGGCGCGTGCGTCTCGGTCGTCCCGCAAGAGGTCTTCGCGCATCGGTTCAAGGAGGTCCGCCATGCCGACGTCCACTGAGGTCGTGCGGGAGAAGCGCGAGGCCGAGGCCTGGGAGGACCGGATGCGGCAGATCCGAGCGGCTGAGGCGGCGAGGACGGCGCAGCAGCAGCCGGCTCCGGAGCCTGAGAAGAAGGACGAGCCGAGCGATGGGTAGGGGGACTGCCTGGCCGTCGAACGTGGTTGCTCTGCCGCGGCCGAAGCCCAAGCCGGAGGGGCCGGAGTGAGCGACAACGTCATTCAGTTCGGGCGCAAGGCTGACGCTCCGCCGGTCGACAATGACCGAGTGGTGTGGCGCTGCAACTGCGGCTGCCTGACGTTTTTCGTCAGGGCTGATCAGGAAATCGAGTGCGCGCAGTGCGGGACGATCTCCGCGGACGCCGGCTCTTGGCGCGCCCGCTCGCCGGAGGAGCCGGTCGGAGAGGTTGGCGAGGTCGAGCCCGACGATGTGACCGTGACCGATCTCGGCGACCCGGCCCACGCGATCCGGCGCGTGCTCAAGAAGGTCGAGCCCGACAATGTCGCTGCGCTGATCGTGATCAACAACGACGGCTCTCTGTCGACTTGGGGCGAAACTGACGGGAAGGCGCAAGCTGGTTGGATGCGCCGGCGGGTCGCGTCGGCTCTGAAGCTGATCGTGGGCAAGTGATGCTGGCTGACGCCGAAGACGAAGCCCTGCCGCTGCCGCCGACGATCGAGCGGGACGAGCACGGCCGGGTGGTCTACGAGCCGGACGGACCGACGCTCGTCGGCTTCATGCTGTCGGATGCGCGCGTGCGGATCATCCGCGGCCCGATCCGCTCGGGCACGTCGTCGATGTGCTGTCACGAGATATGGCGCCGCGCTTGCGCGCAGGAGCCGAACCCGAACGACGGCATGCGTCGGACGCGCTGGGCGGTCGTCCGCAACACCTATCCCGACCTGGCGCAGTCGACGGTGAAGACGTGGCTGTCGTGGTTTCCGGAGCGCGATTTCGGCCGCTTCATCTGGTCGAAGCCCATGGTGCACACGATGCGCAAGGGCGATGTGCACTGCGAGGTGGTCTTCATCGCGCTCGACAAGCCGGACGACGTGTCCAAGCTCCGATCGACGGAATGGACGGGCATCTGGTTCAACGAGCTCGAATACATCCCGAAGGAGCTGTTCGACGAGGCGGAGTCGCGCGCGGGCTACTACCCGGCGATCAAGGATGGTGGCTGCACCTGGTCGGGCGTCTTCGGCGACATGAACGCGCCGTCGGAAGACAACTGGGTCGTCATGATGACCGGCGAGGTGCCGCTTCCGGACGACATGCCGGAAGACGAGCGCCAGCAGTATCGGTGGCCGGTCGGCTGGGATTACTTCGTGCAGCCCACGGGTCTGATCGAGGTGTTCGGGCCTGACGGGAAAACGGTCGAGGGCTACAAGCTCAATCCCGAGGCCGAGAACCTGCGCTGGATCCCGAAGATCAACGGCCGGGCGCTCTACCTCGAGACGATCAAGGGCAAGACGAAGCGCTGGATCGATTCGCGCATCATGAACCGGATCACGGCGCCGGTCGATGGTATGCCGGTCTGGCCCATGTTCGTCGAGGAGACGCACGTCGCGCGCACGCCGCTGCGCTACAATCCGAACTGGCCGCTGCATGTCGGGCTCGACTTTGGGCGCCGTCCGGCTGCTGTGTTCGGTCAGTTGATCGGGGATCGCTGGCAGATAATTGGCGAGATGTACGGCACGGACGAGGGCGCCTCGGTGTTCGCGCCGCGGGTCCGTCGGTGGATCATCGACAACTGCCGGGAACTGATCAACTCGGACGAGACGCGCGATTTCGAGGACGCGATCAGGTTGGGCCGGCTGCGGCTGCACGGCGACCCGAAGGGAGCGGACAAGGTCCAGTCTGACGATACGACAGCCTATGACGTGTTCCGCACGCATGGCCTGCGCGTGACGCCGGCGCCGCTCCCGAGCAACAACGTGCGGACTCGGATCGAGACCGTCGAGACGGTGCTGAACAATATGCGCGAGGGCATGCCGCGCTTCCTGCTGTCGCCGAACTGCCGAAAGCTGAAGATGGCGATGGCCGGTGGATATCACTTCAAAAAGGGCGATTTCCAGCGCATCGTGCCGATGAAGGACGCGAACGGCTATTCGGACGTCTCCGACGCGCTGCAGTACCTGATGGTCGGGGCTGGTGAAGGAAGCACAATGACTGGTCGTTCGCGCCCGGCTGACCGGGCTCCGGCGCCGGTTCAACTACACAGGGGGCGCCGCTCGCTGCGGCGGGTGAGCGCATGGCGGACAATGCAGCCGGCCGCATCGGGATCGAGCCGGAGACGTGGTTCCTGGTCTTCAGCAGGCGCCCGCTGCCGGGACTCTTGCGCTGGCTTCCGATCGGCCGGTTCAAGCACGTCCTCGCGATCGGCTGGCTGCCGGATCAGCGGCAGTGGATCGTCTACGAGGTCGAGATCGGCCGCACGCGCGTAGCGGTCCTGCCGGCCTGCGAGGCAGCCGACCTGCTGCTCCACGATCTGCGCAAGGACGGCGTCACCGTCGCGTTCACACCTGTCGGGCCGCGCCCGCGCTGGGCGCGGCTCGGGTTCTGGTGCGTGCCGGCGATGGCGCACCTGATCGGCCTGAAGCGCTTCGTGCTGACACCGGATGCGCTCTATCGCGCCTGTCTCGCGCAGGGCGGCGCGATCGTCGCCTGGTGATGTGCGGTGCTGAGCCGAGCGCCCGCGCCCATCTTGGCGTCCTCAAAGGAGGGCCGGCATGGGTGGCGCAATGTTCAGCGGCTCGACCGCGCGCAAGCAAGAGATCGCGCGCCAGGTCGAGACGGACAAGGAACTCGCCAAGCAGAAAGAGCTTGCCGACGCTGAGCAGGCATCCTCGCTGCAGGACAGCCTGAACCGCGACACCAAGCGGCTGCTGCGCGTCTTCAGCGCTCGCTCGCTGATGGCGGGCGGCGGCGTGACCGCGCCGGTGAGTGGCGTCTGATGGCCGGCGAGAAGTCCCCGCTTGAGAAGGAGGCGCTGCAGCGCCTGGCGGACGCCCGCCGGTACAAGGCGGATATCGACCGCGATCTGCGCGAGGGCTATTTTTTCACGGCGCCGCAGCGCTGCCGGGACGTCAGTTCGCAGACGAGCGGCACGGACCGCGGGCGCGAGCACGACACGGCCGAATTGCAGATCAGCTTCGGCATGGAGGTCGCGCAGGATTTCGCGACCGAGATGCTGAACACCTTCACGCCGGAGGTGATCGAGTGGGTGCAGCAGAAGGCCGGAGTCGACATCGAGGACGAGCAGGAGCGCGAGGAGATCAACGAGCAGATCGCCGCGCAGACCACGAGCGTCATGGATGCGATCAAGCAGTCCAATTTCTATTCCGAGGCGGCCGGCGCCTACATGCCCGATCTCGCGCTCGGCACCGTCGGCCTGCTCATCGACGATCCGCGGCCGGCCGAGCCATACGTCTGCCAGGCGATCCCGATCCGCGAGCTCGAAATCAACGTCGGGCCATATGGTGGCGTCGACGATCGGTTCGTGGTCCGGCACACGAAGCATCGGTTCCTGCGGGCGCTGCTCGGTGATCTCAAGCTTCCCGCT
>CAMLOC010000103.1 GCA_946481465.1 uncultured Shinella sp.
AGGGCAGCGCCCGGGCGAGCGCGCGAACGCCCTGCCGGCGGCTGTCCATCTGGCGCGCCGTCGCGCCGCGCAGGCGCGCGGTGAGCGAGGCGACCTCCGCATCGAGATCGGCCTTGACCGGCACGGCCATTTCGGCGGCGCCCGTCGGCGTCGGGGCGCGGCGGTCCGCCGCGTGGTCGATCAGCGTCCAGTCCGTCTCGTGGCCGACGGCGGAAATGAGCGGGATTTTCGAGGTGGCCGCGGCGCGCACGACGATCTCGTCGTTGAAGCTCCAGAGATCCTCCAGGCTGCCGCCGCCGCGCGCGACGATCAGCACATCCGGCCGCGGCATCGGCCCGCCGGGCGCAAAGGCGTTGAAGCCCTCGATGGCCGCGGCAACCTCCTGGCCCGAGCCTTCCCCCTGCACCTTGACCGGCCAGACGACGACGTGGACCGGGAAGCGGTCGGCGATGCGGTGCAGGATATCGCGAATGACGGCGCCCGTCGGCGAGGTGACGACGCCGATCACCTTCGGCAGGAACGGCAGCGGCCTCTTGCGTTCGGCATCGAAGAGGCCTTCGGCGGCGAGCGTGCGGCGGCGCTCCTCGAGCAGCGCCATCAGCGCGCCCGCGCCGGCCGGCTCCAGCGCCTCGATGACGATCTGGTATTTCGAGGAGCCGGGGAAGGTGGTGATCTTGCCCGTCGCGATCACCTCCATGCCCTCTTCCGGCTTGAAGCGCAGGCGCGAGAAGCTGCCCTTCCAGATCACGGCGTCGATGCGGGCGCGATCGTCCTTCAGCGAGAAATAGGCGTGGCCGGAAGAATGCGGGCCGCGATAGCCGGAGACCTCGCCGCGCACGCGCACCTGGTCGAAGGCCTGCTCGACCGTGCGCTTGATGGAGCCGGAAAGCTCCGACACCGAATATTCGGCAAGATTGCTGGGCGAATCAGTCTCGGGGAAAAAGCTCATGCGGCAAAGTGTAGTGCGTTTGCCGATGGATGACAGGGTGTCTCCGCCGGCGTCCCCAGCCCGTTCCGCGGTTTTCCCGCACTATTCCGGCCGCACCCGGTAGAGGCTGAGGACAGGCCCGCCCGCCCCCTCGACCGGTTCCAGATAGGCCGGCACCTCGCCCTTCAGGAGACCGGCATAGAGCCCTTCCGGCTCGGCATCGGCAAGAAGCCGCGTTTCGGCATTGCCCGGGCAGAAGGCGAGCAGCGTCACACCGGCGCCGCGCAGGAACGCCTCGGCCTGGCGCGGCTCGGACAGGCCGATATGGAGTTGCGTCAGCATGCCGCCCTGGTTGCGGTGATAGGGCGCCGAGAGCACGCGGTGGTCGCTGAAGCGCAGGATCGACGTGCCGAGGTCCGAAACAGCGGCCACCACGCCGGCCGGCTCGCGGGCGAGCGGCGCCAGCACGACCTCGTCGGTGCAGGCGCGCGGCTTTGCGCCGCCGGCAAGCTCGGCACGCACCACGGTGCCCGACGCGCCGGGAAGGAGCGCCCCCGCGATGGCCCAGGTGGCGGGCGTCGCGGCGAGCGTCAGGCCGGCGAAGGCAAGGCCCAGCTTCAGGTTCTTCGGCTCGGCATTGGCGGCCTTGCGCAGGTCGGCGATCATCCGGCCGAGCGGAATGGCGGCAAGCACATGGACGAAGATCGAGCCGCGGATCTGGATAAGCGAGACGGCGAAGGCGACGACGAGCAGCGCGAGCAGGATGAGATGCGCCTCGGCAGCCTCGCGGCGATAGGCGCTCCTGGCGCAGACGACGATGGCGAGGAGGCCCGTGGCATAGAAGCTGGCGATCGACGCGGGATCGAGACGGAACTGGGCAAGCGCCGACTGGGCCTCGATGACCATGTCGAGCCAGAAGGTCTTCAGCAGCGGATCGAGCGAGGCGAGCGGATTGGCGAGGCATCCGGGCGCGATCAGGAGCACTGCGGCGGCGACGATGCCGCCCGCGCCGGCAAGGGCGACCAGCCGGCCGCGGAACGACCAGGCGCTCGCCAGCGAGGCCGTGAGGAACAGCGTGCCGCCGCCGAGCGTCGCCAGCGCGTAGAAGCCGTAGGAGAGGCTGTCGCAGGTCACCTGCGTGTAGCGGGACGGCGCGACGGTGGAGAAGAAGGCGACGGTCACCGTCAGGGCGAGCGCGAGGCCGAAGGCGGTGGCCGCATCACGGAAGGCGCGGCCATGCCAGGCCCAGCGCAGGGCGACGACGAGGCAGACCGCGCCGATCAGCGGCGTCGTTTCCGCGCCGATGGCGATGGCGAAGCCGGCAAGCACGCCGGCGACGGCATGGTCGCGAGGCCGCATGGCGGGGGCGAGCAGCATAGCCGCGATACACGCGACCAGCGCGATCTGCACATTGTGGTGATCGATCGAGCCCGGCTGGAAGCGGTTCAGCGAGAGGATGAGGACGACGGTCAGGACCAGCGTCGCATGCATGGCCACGGTGCCGCCGAGCCGGTAGCCGGCAAGCCCCGCGCCGAAGAGCACCGGCACGACGAGGAACGACGGCCAGACGGCGAGCGCCAGCGCCTCGGCCTGCCGCTGCCCGGCAAAGAGCGAGAAGACGCTGATCAGGTTGGCGATCGGCAGGTCGACGAAGCGCGACCAGTGCATGAGGGTGCCGCCGGCAAGGCCGAGGCGGTACTGCGTCGTGTCGAACCAGCCCTGCCCGGCCAGGAGATCGCGCACCACGACGAGCCGCATCCTGTCGTCGTTGTCGGCGCCGACATAGTCGGTCGCAAAGGGCAGCGAAAGGGCCAGCAGCAGCGCGATCGCCAGGAGGCTGTAGAGGGTGAGCACGCGCCAGGTCATGCCGGAGCGCCCGGCAGACGCCTCTCCGGTTGCAAGCGACAGCGTCGCAGGCAGGGATTTCGACACGTTTCGCCCCTTCGTCCACCATTGGAAGCCAGCCGAAACCTAGCCTTAACCTTCTCAAGAAATAGTAAAACCATGGGTCGCATGCGGGACCTGTGCCGGGAGAACGCGCCGCCATGACGGAAAGCCTGATGGAAGACCTCGATATCGCCGTGCTGCTGCCCTGCTACAACGAGGCGCAGACGATCGGCGACGTCGTCCACGGCTTTCGCGCCGCGCTGCCTTCGGCCCGCATCTATGTCTACGACAACAACTCCACCGATTCGACCGCGCTGCGCGCGGCGCTGGCCGGCGCGACCGTCGTGCGCGAGCGACGCCAGGGCAAGGGCAACGTGGTGCGCCGCATGTTCTCCGACATCGAGGCCGACATCTACATCATGGCCGACGGCGACGGGACCTATGCCGCGGCCGACGCGGCCGAACTGATCCGCACGCTGATCACCGAGGGCGCCGACATGGTGGTCGGCACGCGCCGCGGCGTTACCGCCGATGCCGGCCGGCAGGGCCACGCCTTCGGCAACCGCATCTTCAACACCCTGTTCCGCTCGTTGTTCGGCAACGATTTCTCCGACATCTTCTCCGGCTATCGCGCCTTCTCGCGCCGGTTCGCCAAGAGCTTCCCGGCCGTTTCCGGCGGCTTCGAGATCGAGACGGAAATGTCGGTGCACGCCTCGCGCCTGCGCATGCCGATCGCCGAACTGGAACTCGACTACGGCCGCCGGCCGGAGGGTTCGCATTCCAAACTCTCCACCTTCAGGGACGGCGCGAGGATCCTCTGGATGTTCGCCATGCTGATGAAGGAGACGCGACCCTTCGTGTTCTTCGGCGCGATCAGCAGCCTCTTCATGGCAGCGAGCTTCACCTTCATGGCGCCGGTTCTGGCGGCCTATTTCCGCACCGGCCTCGTCGAGCGCATGCCGACCTGGGTCTTCTCGCTCGCGCTGATGATGATCTCGTTCCTCGTCTTCTCCGCCGGCCTCATCCTCGATTCCCTGGCGCGCGCCAGAGCCGAGCAGTTGCGCATCCACTACATGAACCAGTCCGCGGGCCATACCGGCTACCGGCACCGCACGCGCCGGGCGGAAGGGTCGGCGGTGCGCTCGCGCGCCGCGTGAAGCGCCTGCTGTTCTTCGCGGTCGCCGGCGGCGCCGGCTTCCTCGTCGATGCCGGCGTGCTCGCGCTGCTCCTTCACCTGACCCCGCTCGGTCCGCTCGTCGCGCGGATCGGCGCCATTACGGCGGCCATGCTCTTCACCTTCTGGCTGAACCGCACCTTCACCTTCGGCCGCAGCGACCGCAGCCTTGCGGCGGAGGGCGCGCGCTATGGCGGCGTCGGGATCAGCGCCGCGCTCCTCAACTACGCGGTCTATTCGGCGATCGTCCTCGCCTTTCCGGGCTTCTTTCCGGTCTTCGCGCTCGCCATCGCCTCCGCCGTCGCGATGGCCTGGTCCTTCCTCGGCTATTCCCGCTTCGTCTTCGGTGCCTCGCCGCCCTCGAAATGAGCCCGCGTCCCGGCATCTGCCGGGAAGAAGCTCTCGATGAGCACGCCCTGCACCAGCGCGTCCTGTGCCGAGCCGAAGGAGGTGAGCGTGGTGATCCAGTTGAAGCGCTTCGTTCCGATCCTCATCTCGATCGGCAGGATCGGCAGCCGGTCCGTCTCCGGAAAGGCCTCCAGCGCCGCCCGGATGTCGTCCGCCGCCGCCAGGCGCTCGATGCGTTTCGAGAGCGGACTGCGCGGCCCCTGCAACCAGGCCTCGGCGCGGATGCGGTGCACGAGGTCGGCGGCCGACTGGGCCCAGTTGACGACGATGGAACGCAGCGGCGTCGGGCCGAGATAGGCATCGAGGAAATTGTCGCCCGGCGCGACCGCGATGCCCGCCATGCCGGCGAGATCGAGAAAGGCCTGGTTGGCGGTGAGCACGTTGTATTCATGGTCGAACACGACGCCGGGATAGGGATCGTGGCGGGCGAGGATGAGGCCGATCGCCTCCGCCACAGCCGGCGGAAAGGCGGAAAGGCTGGCGGCCGGCGCCGTCGCGAAGCGCGGGCGGAAACCGGCGGCGGAGAACAGCATGCCCTGGTCGCGCGCCGGAATGTCGAGCACCGCGGAGAGCCGCAGGATCATGCCTTCCGAGGGGCGCGAGCGGCCGGTCTCCAGGAAGGAGAGATGGCGGGCGGAAATGCCGGCCTCGCTTGCCAGTTCCAGCTGGCTCATGCGCCGGTGGCCGCGCCATTCCTTCAGATGCTCGCCGAACTCCATGCCGTCCTCCCTTTCGTCGCCCGCACTAAACAGGAGGCCGGGCCTGATTTCCATTACCTCCAAGGTAATTGGTTTGCGTCACCGGCCCCGGCAGGATCGGCCCATCGAAACGGAAAGGAGCCCACGATGTTTTCTGCCCTCAACCGCAACCTCATGAAGTCCGTCATGCTTGCCGACGGCGTCTTCTCGCTCGCCGCCGCCGCCCTGCTCTTCGGCCTGTCGGGCCCGATCGGCGCGCTGGTCGGCCCGCTCGCGACACCGGCCGTCCTCAACGGCTTTGCCGCCTTCTTCGCCCTCTGGGGCGCCTTCCACCTCGCCGTCGGCCGGCAGGAGCGGCCTTCGCCCGCCGCCGTCCGCTTCGCCATTGCGGGCGACGCGGCCTGGATCGCCGGCAGCATCGCCGTCCTCGTCTTCGCCGGCAACGGACTGACGGTCACCGGCATGGGCCTCATCGCGCTTGCCGCCGTGGTCGTCGCCGATGTGCTGCTCCTCAAGCGGATCGGCCTCGGCCGCCAGCAGCGCGCCGCGCTCGCCTGAATGCGCCGGCCACGGTGCCTCCCCGCCCCCGCCGGAAGCGGGGGCGCCTGCCGTTTTCAAGCCGCCAACTACCCCGTGCGAGAGATTTCCCTTCCCTGGAAAATGCACTACCGTCACGCCCGAATGACAATGGGGAGCCCTTCATGCGCGTTATCTTTTCCGAGGACCACAAGCTCAGGAACGCCCGCACCGAGCTTTACGGCGGCGAGCTTGTGCCGCCCTTCGAGGCGCCGTTCCGGGCGGAGTGGATTCTCGCTGCGGTGAAGGATGCCGGCTTCACCGATGTTTCGGCGCCGGAACGCCACGGGCTGGAAACCGCGCTGAAGGTGCACGATGCCGGCTACCTTGCCTTCCTGGAGGGCGCCTGGGAGAAGTGGAAGGCGGCCGGCTACAGGGGCGAGGCCATCGCCACCTCGTTCCCCGTGCGCCGCACCTCGCCGCGCATCCCCACCCAGATCGACGGCCTCATCGGTTACTACTGCAACGCCACGGAAACCGCGATCACGCCCGGCACCTGGGAGGCGGCCGTCTCCTCCATGCAGAGCGCGGTGACGGCGGCCGATATCGTCGCGGGCGGCGCGAAGGCGGCCTTCGCGCTCTGCCGGCCGCCGGGCCACCATGCCGGCATCGACAGCTTCGGCGGCTACTGCTTCATCAACAACGCCGCCGTCGCCGCCCAGCGCCTGCTCGACAAGGGCGCGAGGAAGGTCGCCGTGCTCGACGTCGATTTCCACCACGGCAACGGCACGCAGGATATCTTCTACGAACGCGGCGACGTCTATTTCGCCTCGCTGCACGGCGATCCGGCCGAGGCCTTCCCGCATTTCCTCGGCTATGCGGAAGAGACCGGCAAGGGCGCCGGCGAAGGCACGACGCAGAACTATCCGATGCCGCCGGGTACGCCCTATTCCGTCTGGGAAGCCGCGCTGCACGACGCCCTGAAGCGCATCGCCGCCTTCGGCGCCGAGGCGATCGTGCTCTCGCTCGGCGTCGACACGTTCGAGAAGGACCCGATCTCCTTCTTCAAGCTGACCTCGCCGGACTACATCACGATGGGGCGGGCGGTGGCGGCCGGCGGCGTGCCGGTGCTTGTCGTCATGGAAGGCGGCTACGGCGTGCCGGAAATCGGCCCCAACGTCGCCAACACGCTGAAGGGCATCAGCGGCTGAGGCCAGCATCAATTTTCCTGAAGCAAGGCGTCACGATTATCCATTTGCCGCGTGACGCCCCCTCCTCTAGGACGAAGTGCCGGGAGGGGTTTTCATGGCCGAACAACAGACAGCGACAGGCGGCGGGCTTTCGGGCTCGGGCAATGCGGGGCTCCTCACGGGCATCCTGCTGTGCTTCGGCTCGATGTCGAGCATCCAGTTCGGCTCGGCTTTCTCGGCGACCGCGATCGATGCCTATGGTCCCTCGACCACGACATTCCTGCGCCTCGTCTTGGCGGCGGCGATCCTGGCCCTGATCGTTCGTCCGCCGATGCGCTCCTACAGCCGCGATCAGTGGAAGAGCGCCATGCTGCTCGGCGCCACCATGGCGGCAATGACACTCTGCTTCTTCGCGGCGATCCACCGCATCCCGCTCGGCCTTGCCGTCGCCATCGAATTCCTCGGACCGCTGGCGGTTGCCACCTGGTCGCTTGGCGCGGGCTGGCGGCTGATCTGGCCTGGCGCGGCCTTTGTCGGCGTGGTGCTGCTGTCGCATGACGGCGCGGGCTGGGTCGGCGATCCCGTGGGCATGCTGTTTGCCTGCGGCGCCGGCGTCGGCTGGGGCACCTACATCATCCTCATGAAGAAGACCGGCGCAGCGTTCAAGGGGCTCGAAGGGCTCTCCATGTCGCTGATCTTCGCGGCCATCGTCGCGGCCCCCTTCGGCCTGCCTCGCGCCGCCGAGGCGATGAGCCCGGAAGGGCTTGGCATGATGCTCGGCCTTGCGCTCCTCGTGCCGCTCCTGCCCTATGCCCTGGAGATGATTGCACTGCGCCGCATGCCGACGGCGGCTTTCGGCATCCTGATGAGCCTCGAGCCCGCCCTCGGCGCGCTTGCCGGCTTCCTCGTGCTCGGCCAGCCGATGACGCCCCTGCAGATGCTCGGCACGGGCCTCGTGGTCGCCGCGAGCGCCGGTGTCACCTCCGGCGGCAACAGCGAAGCCTGAAGCAGAAGCGTGGCCCCTTTCATGTTCCTGCCGCAATCGGTAGGTTGAAGCAGAATCATCGAAGTTTCGGGGATGCCTGCATGTACAAGAAATGCGCTGTCGTCGCGGTTGCCGCGCTCTATCTTTCCGCCTGCACGACCACTGATCCCTATACGGGCGAGCAGAAGGTTTCCAACACGGCGGGCGGCGCGGCGATCGGCGCGGGCGTCGGCGCGGTGGCCGGCCTGCTGATCGGCAACAACCCGGTGCAGCGCCGCAATGCCGCGCTGATCGGCGCCGGCCTCGGCGCGCTCGCCGGCGGCGCCATCGGCAACTACATGGACAATCAGGAAGCCGAACTGCGCGCCCAGCTCCAGGGCACCGGTGTTTCCGTGACCCGCGTGGGCGACCGCATCGTGCTCAACATGCCGTCGAACGTCACCTTCGCCACCGACCAGGACCAGGTGATCCCGCCGTTCTATCCGACGCTCGATTCGGTCGCGATCGTGCTGCGCAAGTTCGACAAGACGCTGATCGACGTCGATGGCCATACCGATTCGGTCGGCAATGCCGGCTACAACATGGATCTCTCCAACCGCCGCGCCAATTCGGTCGCCAATTATCTCGCCGGCCGCGGCGTCGACCCGCGCCGCATGTCGGCGATGGGCTACGGCCTGGAGCGCCCGATCGCCTCCAACGCCTCGGAAATGGGCCGCGCGCAGAACCGCCGCGTCGAGATCGCGATCTCGCCGCTCAAGCAGGGCTGATCCGCCAGGGGGCCGTGCGCCGTCACGGCCCTTCGCGGCTCGGCGCCCATTCCAGCCGCTTGTAGTCGAACCCGTATTCCAGGGTCGGCTTGACGATCTCGAAATAGGGCGAGAGGTCGAAGTCACGCGGCGTATAGAGCGAGTGATGGCGGATATGTAGGATTTCCTCGCGCGAATAGGTCGAGGTCGCCGCCGCATGGCCGGGCGCACGC
>CAMLOC010000104.1 GCA_946481465.1 uncultured Shinella sp.
GGCGGTCATGGGGCATGGTATGTGGAGACCGCGGCGGCCTGGGAGAATGGTGCATCGGACGCTGGAATGACGTTCCTTGTGGGGCCAATCATTCAAGTGGAGAAGATCGTTACCGAGCTTGTGGTTTCCGGTGACTATGAAGCCAGGGTACGTGCGGCTCTTTCTGGCAAGGACGGAACTGTCTACGCACTCAACTTCGGCATGATCGGCGATGACGATGAGGATGACAGATGGCGGATCATCGAGGTGTTCACCGATGACGGCAGATACCTTTCCGAGATACTCGCGCATAAGTAGCCCCTGATTAACTCACGTCGGTATTCTAAATGAAGATCCGATCTTCGCAGGAGCGAAGCGCTGCCCAGGTAAAGCCTCGAAATAAAAGTCCTGCCAGGCCCGTCTTCCCTTCGGGACAACCGTAAGGAGCAGCCTGTTTTATCGGGCTGGGGATGAAAATGCGTCTCAGGGCCGCTTTGAATGCCGCATTGCTTTCCGCATTGTATTCCATCGCATCGGCCCACGCGGAGATCGCGACGGACCTAGCCGCCTGCGCTGACGAGCGTGTGAAGACGGCAATGCTGCCGATAGAGGAAATGGTGAGCGCCGAGGCCTCCTGTACCCGTGTGCTGGAGGGGACGGCGGGCGAGCCGGACAGGCAAAAGGCCGCATTCTTCCGCGGGCTCATGCGCTTTCTGCAGGTAATGCAGGCCGGCATGACGCCGGCCACCAATGCCGACGGCTCGATCGCGCAATATACCCTTCCGACACGGGAGGACGTGGCCGCGGCACTTGCCGACGTCGGGACGGCCATCACGCTGGAAGGCCCCTTGAAGGGGGAAGCCCTCGCCTTGCGCGTCACGATACATCAGGCCATCGGACAATCGGGCGATGTCGCCGGCGATATCGAGGCGGCGATCGCCACATCCGCGGATGCCACTCCCTTTGTCCAGCGGGCCTTGGAGGCAGAACGCCGGGGCGAGATGCGTGCTGCGCTCTCCGACCTCGATCGTGCCCTGGAGAGCGACCCGACGTTCGGGCCGGCGCTGATGGCCCGTGGCCTTCTGCTGCGGCGGTTGGGGCACCTGGCGAAAGCACGCGAGGATCTGTCGGCGGCCATCGCGCTGGGACCGCCTTTCCGGCGGCTTGCCCTCATTCAGAAATCGGAGATCGAGATCCGGACGGGCGATCTGCAGGCCTCTTTCGACGACATGCTTTCGGCCGCTCGTGAAACCGGCGACATGTCGGCCGCCGACGCTCAGGCGATGAACATGGATCTGCTGATCCGCGCCGGCGACCTCGCACTCGACAGCCTGAAAAACCCCGATATTGCCGAGAACCTCTTCAACGAAGCGGCAAGGCTGGCGCCGCACGACTGGCGTTGGCAGCTCGGGCTGGCACGGTCAGCCGAGGCCCGCGGACAAAAGGAAAAAGCCATCGGGATTTACGAACGCATTCTCGACGGCACGCGCTCGACCCCGAACCTCCTGGAGCGGAACGATGCCGCCTGGCGCCTGAAGCGGCTGACGCAGCCGATCCTGCAACGGCGCGCCGGAGAGTTCGTCCCCGGCTTCGAGTTCGGTATCGTGCCCGACAACCCGTCGCCCGATGGCGTGAAGCGGCTGGCATTCGTCATCGGTTCCGGAAACTATAGCGAGCTGCCCGACCTGCCCAATGCCCGGCGCGACGCCGCGATCATCGCAAACCGGCTGGCGGATATGGGGTTCGACGCGGTGGAGATCGCCGAGGACATCGATCGCAAGAACCTGGTTTCACTGCCGGCCTATATCGCCGAACGCGCGGGTGAGGCCGACATCGTGGTGGTGTTCTACGCCGGGCATGGCGTCGAAACCGGTGGCGTCAACTATCTCGTCCCGGTCGATGCTGCCGTGGAGAACGAGGCGGCGTTGCAAACGACCGCGCTGGCGCTGCAAGACCTGGCAGCGGCGGCAAGCAAGGCACGCCAGGGCGCCCTTGTCATCATAGATGCGTGCAGGGACGATCCGTTCGTCGAGGCGAAGGCTGTCGCGTCGTCACGCGGTCTCGCCCGTCCGTCGGATGACCCCGTTCCCGAAAGGATGCATATGGGCCTTGCCGTCTCCCCCACGCCGCCCCTGAACAATCTCATCCTCCACTCCACCCAGCC
Source organism: uncultured Shinella sp. (assembly GCA_946481465.1). Next base: position 2,144 of record CAMLOC010000104.1, read on the forward strand.
CGGAAAGACCGCCGCCGACGGCAGCGGGCTGGACAGCCCCTTCGTGATCGCCCTTCTGCAAACCCTTTCGACACCAGGTCTGACGATGAACGAGGTGGTAGAGGAGACGGCGGCGCGTGTGTCGGAGCTCACCGAGGGCAGGCAGATACCCACGGCCTACGGCGATGCTTCCGCCATCCGCATCCTGCCTGGGGAAGTGCAGGAATGAAGGCGGTGCCTTGCATGACGCAAGCGTGCGGAGATGTGCTCGGCGACGGTTACTCGTCGCTTGGCGCGTGAACCGCCGAGAGGGTCGCGTCGAACATCATGGAGGAGCCGATGTGCCATCGGGTGAAGGGAAGGCCCATCCTGCCTTGTACCGTCACCTCGCTCCCGACCGCCTCGCTCCAGCGCGGGGTTTCGCCGTCTTTCGGGGCCAGATGGACATCACGCAGGGCGATATCAGCAGGCGTGCCGTCCACGTCTTCGAGGGAAACGCATGGTCCCTCTTCGACGAAGACGACGAAGGCCCGGATAGGGGTCCCATCGGGGTGCCTGCTCTCGACGATGCGCAACTGGCCGGTGATCGTCGATGGCGGGGGCAGGCAGTCATGCGCATAGGCCGGCGAGAATCCCGCAAGCGCGGCGCAGGCGATATATCCTATCCTCGAAGCCATGCGGCCTCCCAATGTTGTCGAGTCGAACCACCTGCCCGCAATTACCCCGCCTTGCGATAGGGGAAGGGCCATGTCGGGGCGGCATCCTCCGGCGGCAGTTCCCCCATCGCCGCCGGAACGCATGCCCCGATCGACGTCAATGCCCCGTCTACGCTCCGCTGGAACGGGTGCACGGAGACGGCGAGGTCTATGCGATAGAACTCGTCCTGTTCCGCGTGATGGGCCAGGAAGGCGCCGGTGCCCGCTTCCTGCAGGTCCAGCTTGCCCGTGTAGGTAATGAACCGGTCGCCCCCTTCTGCATGCTCCTGCAATTCCCCGGTCCGGGTGTCGATCCAGAACAGCACGGGATTGCCCAGCTCCTTGTCGGCGGCGGAGACCGTCAGGGGACCTGACTGGCCTATCGCCTCCGCGACAGCGACAGGCGCGCAAACCAGCGTCTCGGCGTGAACGGGCACGGCAGGAAGGACGCCGACGGCAAGGATCAGGCGAAGAACAGGCGACATGGCGAACCTCCATTGCCAATCGAGATCCGAAAAATATAATCACCTCGGGTTGTGAAGGCGAGCGATGAAGAAATCCCGCGGGTGAAGACGCTGTTCTTCTCGGCCCTGCGGAAGATCGGAGAGCTCCACGCCGGGGCCGGCATAGTAGAACAGCACCTCCGACCCGGCCTCGACCTGCGCAAGAAAGCCGCTGATCGCCCGGTTCATCCCCATCCTCGATCGGGAAACCCTGTCTTCAGACCCATGCGCCGCAGACGCGACGGCCTTCGCATCCGGCACGGCGTTCATCAAGGGAGGCAATGTGATATAGGCGCTCCGCCGCGGCCTTGCTCTCATAGGCAAGGGGCGAAAGCGCGTTACGCTGGCTGACTGGCTTACCCGGGATATGCTCTCGATGGACGGCCTGGTCGCGGCCACCGCGATCGCCCACGACCTTACTCTCGCGACACGCAATACCAAGGATTTCGAGGGTTTCGGCATCGCGCTCATCGACCCCTGGCTCGCCTGAACGGCGCCCGCGGTCCGATGCCTTGCAGCGGAGCGAAAGCACTCAGTTCATGCCCTCTTCCCAATAAGGCGGATCGCCGAAGGCCGTCTTCAGGTGCTCGGCAAGGGCGCGCAGTTTGGCCGAGGGCCGCCTCCCCTCCGGATGGGCGAGGTAGATGAACTCGCGGGCAGCCTCCGCCCCCACGTCAACGACCGTGAGCCGGCCCGCCCGGATGTCCGGGCCGGCTATGAAGACGGGCAGAAGCGCGATGCCGAGCCCGGCCACCGCCGCATCGCGCATCATGTCACCGTTGTTGACGCGCAAGCCCACCCGCGCGCGAACGATCTCGCCGCCCCGCGGGGTGGCGAAGCGCCAGTCGGCGATACCCCGGTTCGTATAGAAAATGCCCTTGTGCGCATCGAGCTCGGCGGTGGTTTGCGGCCGGCCGTGGCGGGCGAGATAGTCGGCCGAGGCGACCAGCACGCGGCGGCTCGGCGCAAGTCGCCAGACCATCAGGCGGGAATCGTCGATCGTGCCATGCCGCAGGACTGCGTCATGGGCGCCGGAGGCGATGTCGACGCGGCGGTCGTCGAGGTCGAGCGCAAGCTCGATCCTGGGGTTGGCGGCCAGAAACGGATAGAGCGCCGGGCCCAGATGCAGCCGACCGAAGGTGACGGGAGCGGAGATGCGCATGGGACCCGCCAGCGTACCGCGCCGCTCGGCAAGCTCCGTCGCCGCATCGGAGACGTCGCGAAGGATGCGCCGGGCACGCTCGAGGAAGGCGGCCCCGTCTTCCGTCACCGACAGGCGCCTGGTGGTGCGGTGGAGCAGCGTCGTGCCGAGACTGCGCTCCAGTTCGGCCAACCGATCGCTGACCACCGACTTCGACAGGCGCAGCAGGCGTGCCGCCTCGCTGATCGACCCCGCTTCGGCGACTGCCACGAAACTTGCCATGCCATCGAGCTTCATCGTTCGGCTTTCCCGGAAGGTAGATCTTCAGCCTGCATCATAGTCCGGACGCCCGGCTTGCGCCATATTCAGGCCAACCAACCCGACCACGGGACAGAAAGGAACAGGACAATGGACAGGCTCAAGAACAAACGCGCTCTCATCACCGGCGGCACCAGCGGCATCGGCCTTGAAACCGCCCGGCAATTCCTCGCCGAAGGCGCCCGCGTCGCGGTCACCGGCACCAATCCGGAAACGCTGGAGACCGCGCGCCGCGAACTGGGCGAAGGCGCTCTCGTCATAAAGGCCGATGCTGCCGATATCGCCGGGCAGAGCCAAGTGGCGGCGACGATCAAGGAAGCCTTCGGCGGGCTCGACATCCTTTTCGTGAATGCGGGCATTGCCCTGCTCAAGCCGCTCGAGGCCTGGGACGAAGCGGGCTTCGACCGCCTCTTCGACATCAATGTGAAGGGCCCCTATTTCCTGATCCAGGCCCTGCTGCCGCTCTTTGCAAATCCGGCCTCGATCGTCTTGAACACCTCGGTCAACGCCCATGTCGGCATGCCGAATTCCAGCGTCTACGGCGCCTCGAAGGCGGCGCTGCAATCCCTCATCCGCACGCTGTCCGGCGAATTGATCGGCCGCGGCATCCGCCTCAACGCGGTCAGCCCCGGCCCCGTCTCGACGCCGCTCTACGGCAAGCTCGGCTTCAGCGAGGCCGACCTGAAGTCTGTCGAGCAGAACATCAAGGGCCTCGTTCCGGCCGGCCGCTTCGGCACGCCCTCCGAGATCGCCAAGGCCGTGGTCTTCCTCGCCTCGGACGAGGCCGCCTATACGGTCGGCAGCGAGATCATGATCGACGGCGGCATGGGCACGCTGTGAGGAGCGATCCGGCGGCCATCAGGGAGGGCCGCAGAAGAACGGGCCACAAGGCCCGTTTCATCCGGTCCCGCCGCGCGCCTTGGCAGGGGCGTGAGGGGCGCGTGGCGGTCTCGTCCTGAAAATCACCTGCTGCCGGACGCCCCCTGTTCATGCAGGTGATCCCGTATGGCGTCGATGGCGGCCTGAAGGGCGCCGAGCGTTTTACCGTCGAGCCCCACCCCTTCGCTGACGCAGGCCATGACCTCCGCCGCCTGGCCCTTCAGGCCGCGCCCCTGCTCCGTCAGGTGCAGCAGGACCTCGCGTTCGTCCTTGGGGTTCCGGGTCCGGGTAACGAGGCCCGCCACCTCCAGCCGCTTCAGGAGCGGCGTGAGCGTGCTCGAATCGAGGAAGAGCGTCTTGCCGAGCTCCTTCACGGTCCGCCCTTCCCGGCCCCAGAGCGTCATCATGACGAGAAACTGCGGATAGGTCAGATTGAGCTTTTCCAGCAGCGGCCGGTAGAGCTGGGTGAAGGCGTGTCCTGCGGAATAGATGGAAAAGCAGAGCATTTCGGTGACATCCGGCAGGGGATGATGCGGGTCGTCGGGGTTTGCGGTCATGGCGATCCTCCTTTCCCCTAAAATAATTTGTGCGCGATGTGTTTGCAAGCGATTGACAGCGGCATTTTAGGCCGGTAAATAGATCGCACACAAATCAATCGCACAATAATTAATTAAGGAGAACCCGATGAGCCACTTCACCACCACCGACGGCACCCGCCTCTTCTACAAGGACTGGGGCACGGGCCAGCCCGTCCTCTTCGCCCATGGCTGGCCGCTGTCGTCGGACGCCTGGGACCAGCAGATGCTGTTCTTCGGTCAGAACGGCTATCGGGTCATCGCGCATGACCGCCGCAGCCACGGCCGCTCGGACCAGACCTGGAGCGGCAACACCATGGACCAGTACGCGGACGACCTGGCGGAACTGATCGAGGCGCTGGACCTGCGGGATGTCATCCTCGTCGGCCATTCGACGGGCGGGGGCGAGGTCGCGCATTACATCGGCCGCCACGGCACGGCGCGCGTCGCCAAGGTCGTCCTGGTCGGCGCGGTCCCGCCGCTGATGCTGAAGACGGACGCGAACCCCGACGGCACCCCGCTCTCGGTCTTCGACGACATCCGCGACAACACGGCCAAGAACCGCTCGCAGTTCTTCTTCGACCTGACCGTCCCCTTCTACGGCTTCAACCGCGAGGGCGTGGAGAGCAATGCGGGCTTGCGCGAGAACTTCCGCCGGATCGGCCTGCAGGGCGGCATCAAGGGGCAGTATGATTGCATCCGCGAGTTCTCCGAGGTCGACTATACGCAGGACCTCCAGCGGATCGATCGCCCGACCCTGATCATCCATGGCGACGACGACCAGATCGTGCCGATCACGGCTTCCGCCCATCGCGCCGTTGAAATCGTCCCGGATGCGACGCTGAAGATCTATGCCGGCGGCTCCCACGGGCTGGCGGAGACCGACGCCGACCGCTTCAACGCCGACGTTCTGGCCTTCATCCGCGCCTGAGCGCCCCCGAACCCCATCACACCAGATCCAGAAAAGAGACCGTCATGTCCAAGCTTGCCGCGACCCTCGCCCTTGCCACCGCCCTCTTCACCGGCCCGGCCCTTGCCGAACCCGTGAAGCCCACGATCGTCCTCGTCCACGGCGCATTTGCCGACGCGTCGAGCTGGAACGGCGTGATCACGGCCCTCCAGAAGGACGGATACAGGACCGTCGCCGTCGCCAATCCGCTGCGCAGCGTGTCGAACGACGCCCGGACCGTCTCGGACGTCGTCGGCAGCATCGAGGGGCCGGTGGTTCTCGTCGGCCATTCCTATGGCGGCCAGGTGATCACGAACGCGGTTGCGGGCCACGACAACGTCAAGTCGCTGGTCTATGTCGCGGCCTTCGCCCCGGAGAAAGGCGAAGCGGCGGCCGAATTGGCTGGCAGGTTCCCCGGCGGGACGCTCGGCGAAGCGCTTGCGCCCCCGGTCAAGCTCGCCGAGGGCGGCGTCGACCTCTATATCGACCAGGCGAAGTTCCACGACCAGTTCGCCCATGACGTCCCGGCCGCGGAAGCCGCCCTGATGGCCGCCGGCCAGCGGCCCATCACGGAAGCTGCACTGACGGACAAGTCGGGCGATCCGGCCTGGAAGGCGCTGCCCTCCTATTTCGTCTACGGGAATGGCGACAAGAACATCCCGGCCAAGGCGCTCGGCTTCATGGCGGAACGGGCCGGCTCCAAGCACACGGTCGTGGTCGAAGGCGCGTCTCATGTCGTCATGGTCTCGAAGCCGCAGGTCGTTGCCGACCTGATCGAAGAAGCCGCGCAATAACCGCGCCGCCAACGAAGGGGCCAGGGCGCTTTTGCGCCCTGGCCTTGCCTCTACACCAGCATGCGCGAGAGCATCTGCCGGATGTGGTCTTGTGCGCCGTAGAAGATTGCCACCACAATGAGTGTGGCTTCGGACTCTACCGGCAGAAACCAAACAGCCGCCTTGTCGCGCCGAAGGAACCGAATCCCCGGATGAATATCGGGCCGCACGGTCCCGATGTAAGGTGTATCGACGAGACGATCGATTTCGACGCGCAGTCTACGGATCCGCTCAACGCTACGCTCCAGGGCCTCGCCGGGCGGATCCCCGAGTTCGACATAGGCATCGAACAGATGGTCGAAGATCAGCTCGAAATCCCGTTCGGCATGCTCGGAATATTCAAGGGTCCACACGGAGAGCCCGCCGCTTCCGCTCGACCATTGCCGTGACACGGCCTTCCATTTCCGCTGCGGAAATCCTAGGGCCTTCCAATCGGCGCTGAACCAATTCGCGCAGCGCCGCCGTTTCGACCGCCTCGGCTTCCGTCTTCTGGCGAAGCAGCTCCAGACCCTGCTGAAGAACCGAACTCATGCTGGAATAGCGGCCGCTGTCCACGAGTGAACGGGCGAAGGCATCCTGCTGTTCTGTCAATGAAATCGACGATTTCACGCTCATCGGCTTCTCTCCTTGCCGACAAATTTGCTACTGAGTAGCATACTTGTCAATGTGCCTCAGCTGAGAAGATCAACCGCCGTTCTCGCCAGTGCCAGGGTTCCGAAGGCGATGGAGCGCT
>CAMLOC010000105.1 GCA_946481465.1 uncultured Shinella sp.
CGCCAGGACGTTGAAGGTGGTGATCGACACGATTGCCGACGATGCGGCCGTCACCGGCGGCAGCATCGTTATCGAAGACGATGGAAATGGTTTCGATGCAAAAAGTACCCCCGCCGACGCCGGGCACCGGCTGGGAACGGGCAGGGGACTGGTCAATATGAGGAAGCGTGCCGAATTCTGCGGGGCCTCGCTCGATATCGTGTCTGGCGCCACAGGCACGCGTATCGACCTGTGGCTGCCAATATCCATCGGTGCCGTCGCTTCTACCGACGGCCGACCCGGTTGACTGGCCCACCGCGATTCATCGGCGTTCCGGCGCGGCAGCCGACCGGCACGCCCGGCGCGGTGCAGTGGACGACGCGCGCCGGGCGGCGCGCCACGCAACCGACAGGTACGCCCGCGGCGGTGCAGTAGACGACGACCGGTGTCGGCCTCGCCACGCATCCCTTGGGTACGCCCACGCTCTTGCAATAGACGACGGCTGCGGCCGCCGGCTCGGGAAACGGCCCGACTGCGGTGAAGCCCGTTGCGAATATAAGGGCGAGCGCGCCGCGCAGGGCGACCTTTCTGGATGTCATGCTGTTTTCCTCCCGTTCGATGAGCACCCGAATCCCGATGGGTGCGGGGGTGCACCATGATCGAAACCGGCGGCCGGGGGCATGCCATGTTCATGGGGGGCAATGCCGGCGATCGGGCCGGATTTCCCGATTTCGTGATTCTCGATGCGAGCCTCCCCATGAACATGGGATGGTCGAGGCGGACGTGCCTGTTAAACCTCCTCCGGCCGGTGGATGCGGCTCGGGGGACGGGATTTCGGAGGGTCACGGCCGCGGCATTGACGCCTTGCGGTGATCGCCAGCGCCGCACCGTCCCGGGCATGCAACCGGCAGGAATGAGAGCCGTATCGCCATCGACCGGCGAATACCCGAAAACACCGAGGAGAGAATACCATGTCCTTCATCAAGACCACGCTGCCCGCCGTCGCGCTTGCCATGAGCGCCGTTGTCGCGCCCGCCATGGCCCAGCAGGAGCTCTTTCTGTCAGCCGATGCGAACGGCGACACGCAGCTCGACAAGGCCGAATTCCGCACGTTCATCGACGGGCTCGCCCAGTCCGGCAAGCCCGTCGCGCAGAAGATCAAGGCCGCGGGCCGCTACGACATGGCCTTCGGCCGCATCGACAAGAACAAGGACGGCGTCGTTTCGCCGGATGAGCTCAGCTCGCTGAAGTAATCAGAGCAAGCATCCAGCCACACCGGAGGTCTCTCGGAACCATCGCGATCCTCCTGTTCGTCGGAGCCCTCGGCGGCCATGCGATCGCCGGGGGCTCGCCCTGAAAGGACTCGTTTCCGGCGATATTGCATTGCGGCGAAAATCAGGCTAAGAAACTTGAGTAAAAATAGAAGGTATATCCGCAGGCAAAGATGACGTTCCAGCCGCGCATGCAGAACAGGATCGAGGGCTTTTCGGTCGTCGGCGGCCTCAACCGCCGGCACTGGAACGGTATCGTGGCGGATGTCTGGGATGTGGAATGCGCGGCGCGCGCCGGCGGCTACTATGTCGGGCGGGACCCGCGGCTGTTCATCCTGCTCGACAAGCGGGGGCCGGGCGATTCCCGCATTCGCCTGGCGCCGGGCGGACTGGAATCCGTCGAGGACTGGCAGCATTGCCCGATCGCCTATATCCCGGCGAATTTCGAGCTCTGGGCGGATCTTGCCGACCACCAGTTCCTGCGCCATCTCGATCTGCATTTCGACGTGGAGACGGTCAGCCGGCGGCTGGCGGAAGACCTCGATGCGGAGCGGCTCGCCACGCCGCAGCTCTTCTTCTCCGATGAGCGCCTGTTCTCGCTGGCCCAGCTTATCGCGGCCGAATGCACCAACCCGCAGCCGCTGCACGATCTTTACGGCGACGGCCTGGCGCTGGCGCTGATCATCGACGTCATGAAGCTGGGCAAAGCGCCGGGCCGCAAGCGTAGCAAGCTGGCCGGCTGGCAAGTGCGCCGGGCGACCGATTTCATTGAAGAAAACTGCTTGCGCAATATCCGGCTCGAGGAGCTTGCCGGCCTCATCGGCCTGTCGCAATCCCATTTCAGCCATGCCTTCAAGGCCTCGACGGGCGTCGCGCCGCACCAATGGCAGGTGAATGCCCGGCTGCGCCGCGCCAAGCAATTGCTTTTGCAGGGCGATCAGCCGTTGACGGAGATCGCCGCCGAGACCGGCTTTGCCGACCAGGCGCATTTCACCCGCGTCTTCCGCAAGAATTTCGGCACCACGCCCGCCCATTGGCAGAAGGCGCATCTGGCCTGATGCTGCCCATCGGGCGATTGTTCATTGCACGGAAAATTGCCCAAGAACGTACAATTTTCGCGGAATGCGACAAGCCCCACCGTTAAAACTGAGTTAAGCACTCATCTTATTGTTGGAAGACCGCTCGGGCAGGCGAGCGGGCGAGTGGGGTATGCGCAGATGATGATGAAGTCGAAGATGCCGGCGCTGCGGGCGAGGCTTTTGGCGGGGGTCGCGGTGTCGATGCTGGCGGGGATGGGCCATGCCGGGGCACAGGACAGCACGACGCTCAATCCCGTGGTCGTCGATGGAGCCGGCGCGGAGGGCGATGCCTCCGTCACCGGCCCGGTCAAGGGCTATGTCGCCAGGGCCTCGGCGACGGGCTCGAAATCCGACACGGCGCTCCGGGATATCCCGCAGGCCGTCTCGGTCATCGGCCGCGACGAACTGGAGGATCGCGGCGTGGTCGGCAAGGTCGACGAGGCGCTGCGCTACACGTCGGGCGTCTTCGCCGAGCCCTTCGGTTCCGATCCCGATACGGACTGGATCTATATCCGCGGTTTCGACGCCAGCCAGACCGGGCTTTTCCTCGATAACCTCCATCTCTTCAGCTATGCCTTCGGCAACTTCCAGGTCGATCCCTTCTTCCTGGAGCGCGTCGAGGTCCTGAAGGGCCCGGCGTCCGTGCTCTACGGCGCGTCCAACCCCGGCGGTCTCGTCAACATGGTCGGCAAGCGGCCGATCGACGAGAAGCTCATCTACAGCGAGATCGGCGTCAACAACCACGGCAATGCCTTTGCCGGCTTCGACGTCAACACGCCGCTCGCCGACGGCGTCGGCTTCCGCCTGACCGGCAAGCTTGCCGGCGGCGACCAGACGACGGACTATTCGGAAGACTTCCGCGGCGGGATCATGCCGCAGGTCACCTGGCAGCCCGACGACGCGACCAAGCTGAACGTCTACGCCTTCTACAGCGCGATGGACCAGGTGCATGTCGGCAACGGCTTCTACCCCTACTACGGAACCGTGGAATCGGCACGGTTCGGCAAGATCGACCCGGAAGGCTTCTACGGCGAACCGTCGAGCGACGATGGCGGCTACCAGCAGTTCCTCATCGGCCACGAGTTCGAGCATACCTTCGCCAACGGCTGGACCTTCTCGCAGAACGGCCGCTACGGCCATCTGTCGAAGTCCGAGACCATGGCCTACATCTACGGCTACTATGACCGCGATACCGACGCGGCCTGGCTGGAGCAGCCTTCCGGCAGCACGGACACCTTCACCCGCATCGGCTTCGAGGGTGACACCGAGGTCGATACTTTCGCGCTCGACAACCGCCTGAACGGCACGTTCCAGACGGGCGGGCTGGAGCACGACCTCACCGTCGGCCTGGACTTCAAGTATTACCGCATCGACCAGACGCAGGCTTCGGGCGGCGCGACGCCGATCGATGTGCTCGACCCGGTCTACGGCGTGCCGCAGGGCGACACGTTCCTCTATCTCGACCAGGTGCTGACGCAGCGCCAGGTCGGCATCTATGCACAGGACCAGATCCGCTTCGGCGGCGGCTTCATCGCCACCCTGAACGGCCGCTACGATTTCGTGCGCACCGAGTCGGATGCGGTGGTCGGCTACAGCTACACCTCCGACGACGAGGCGGCGAGCGGCCGCGTGGGTCTCGCCTACGAATTCGACAACGGCTTCACGCCCTATGCCAGCGTATCCACGTTCTTCCTGCCGGTCATCGGCGCGAGCGCAACGGCGCCGATCAAGCCGGAAGAGGGCTACCAGCTCGAAGGCGGCTTCAAGTACGAGCCGACCGGCTTCGACGGGATGATCACGGCCTCCGTCTTCCATCTCGTCAAGGAGAACTGGACCGTCACCGATCCGCTGACCTTCCTGCAATCGCAGATCGGCGAGGTGACCTCCACCGGCATCGAGCTGGAAGCCAAGGCGCAGATCACCAACGACTGGAAGGCGACGGCCGCCTTCACCTACCAGAAGCTGGAAATGACGGAACATGCCGACCGCACGCTGATCGGCAACAGCCCCTATCTGGTGCCGGAAGTCACGGCGTCGCTCTGGCTCGACTACACCATTCCGGAAGGCGCGCTGGAAGGCCTCAGCATCGGCGGCGGCGTGCGCTACCAGGGCGAATCCTGGGTGGATTACGCCAATACGAAGAAGGTGCCGGACGTAGTGCTCGCCGACGCGGCGCTGCGCTACGAAAAGGACGGCTGGGGTGCCGCGCTCAACGTCACCAACCTCTTCGACAAGGACTATGTGAAGGGATGCCAGACCAGCATGGTCTGCGGCTATGGCGACGGCCGCACCATCACCTTCAAGCTCAGCCGCACCTGGTAAGCGGCAAAGGGCGCGCCGGGATTCCGGCGCGTCTTTTTTGACGACGAGCATTGCCCCAAGCACTCCGTCATCCTCGGGCTCGACCCGAGGATCCACGCGACACCGCGGCCTGTGGATGGTCGGGTCAAGCCCGACCATGACGGAGGAGAGGTTGGTGGGGCTTATCTGCAAGATGAAGGCGCGCAATGGCTCTCCCTGCGCGCCTCTTCCGTTTCAGCCTTTTCAGCGCCAGCCCAGCGCCGGGGCGACGTGTTTGAGGATCGCCTCGATGACATGGGCGTTGTATTCGACGCCCAGCTGGTTCGGCACGGTCAGGAGCAGCGTGTCGGCCTCCTGGATCGCCTCGTCGGCGGCAAGCTGCCTGGCGAGCTTGTCCGGCTCGTCGGCATAGGAGCGGCCGAAGATCGCCCGCGTCTTGTCGTCGATGAAGCCGATCGAATCCGCCTCCTTGCCGCCGCGGCCGAAATAGGCCCGGTCGCGGTCGTCGACGAGCGCGAAGACGCTTCGGCTCACCGAGACGCGCGGCGCGCGGGCGTGGCCCGCTTCCTTCCAGGCGTCGCGATAGGCGCGGATCTGCGCGGCCTGCTGGACGTGGAAGGGCTCGCCCGTCTCGTCGTCCTTCAGCGTCGAGCTTTGCAGGTTCATGCCGAGCTTGGCCGCCCAGACGGCAGTGGCGTTCGAGCCCGCGCCCCACCAGATGCGCTCGCGAAGACCGTCGGAGTGAGGTTCAAGGCGCAGCAGTCCCGGCGGATTGGGGAACATCGGCCGCGGGTTCGGCTGCGCGAAGCCCTCGCCCTTCAAAACGTCGAGAAACACCTCGGCATGGCGGCGGCCCATGTCGGCGTCGCTCTGGCCCTCCCCAGGCTGGTAGCCGAAATAGCGCCAGCCGTCGATGACCTGCTCGGGCGAGCCGCGGCTGATGCCGAGCTGCAGGCGCCCGCCGGAAATGAGGTCGGCCGCGCCGGCATCCTCGGCCATGTAGAGCGGGTTCTCGTAGCGCATGTCGATGACGGCGGTGCCGATCTCGATCCTCTTCGTGCGCGCGCCGACGGCGGCGAGGAGCGGGAAGGGCGAGGCGAGCTGGCGCGCGAAATGATGCACCCGGAAATAGGCGCCGTCCGCGCCCAGCTCCTCGGCCGCGACGGCAAGGTCGATCGACTGGAGCAGCGTGTCGCCGGCCGAGCGGGTCTCGGATTGCGGGGAGGGGGTCCAATGCCCGAAGGAGAGGAAGCCGATTTTCTTCATGTGTCTGCCTCGACGCTCGAAACGTCCGTTTGGAGGGGTGTCGGAGGCGAAGATGGGATATCGCGGCGGGATTGAAAAGACGGGGAAAGAGAACGCAGCGTTCACAATTCGCACCCGGACCGGCTCTTGCCACGAGCCGGTTCGGGATTGCGGCGCTCAGACGCCCTTGGCGATCATCGTATAGATCTTGCGTGTGCGCTCGTGGATCGTCCATTCGCCGCGCCAGCCATGCGGCAGGGCGAACATTTCGCCCGGGCCGATGTCCCGTCTCGTGCCGTCGCCGTCGTGCAGCGTCACCCGGCCGGCGAGGATATGGCAGATCTCCGCGATCTCCGTGCGGTCGGCGGTGAAGCGGCCGGGCGTGCATTCCCATATACCGGTTTCCATCCCGCCGTCCGGGCTGGTCCACAGGGTCTCGCTAGCTTCCTGCTGGTCGCCCTCGATGGAGGTCGGCTTCGGCGCGAAGGGGCCGATATCGCGGGTGAGGAGGTCGCCGAAATGTTCAAGGCTGATCATGGTCCGTCCTGTCTGTTTCTGGCTCAATGGCCGGTGATGCTGTCGGCGAGCGACGCGAGTTTCGATGTGTGCGGCAGGCCGGCGAATTCGCGCTCGTCGGCGATGCGGTAGAGCTGGTACATGGATTGCACGCCGAGCCAGCGGAAGGGTTCCGGCTCCCATTTGCGCACCGTGCGGTTGACCCAGGGAAGGGCGGTCAGCTCCGTCTTGCGGTCGAGCACGAGATCGCAGAGCGTGCGGCCGGCAAGGTTCGAGCTGGAGACGCCGAGGCCGACATAGCCGCCGGCCCAGCCGATGCCGCTCGCGCGGTCGAAGCCGGCGGTCGTGCACCAGTCGCGCGGCACGCCGAGCACGCCGCACCAGGCATGGTCGATTTTCAACGCCTTCGTCTGCGGCAGGAGGCGCGTCAGGATGGCGTGCAGGGCGTCGATGGTCGCCTGCTGGGTCTTGCCGTTCACGTCGGTCTTCGAGCCGAAGCGATAGGGCACGCCGCGCCCGCCCATGGTGATGCGGCCCTCGCGGGTGCGCTGGGCATAGCAATAGGCGTGCGCCGCATCGCCGAGCAGTTCATGGCCTTCCCAGCCGATCTCCCGCCACAGCGCCTCCGGCACGGGCTCGGTGACGATCTGGGCGCTGTTCAGCGGCAGCCAGGTGCGTTCCTCGCCGGGGAAGCCGGCGGAAAAGCCCTCCGTGGCGCGGATGATGTTGGAGGCGCGCACCGTGCCGCGGTCGGTCTCGACGCGGCCCTTCTCGAAACGCGTGACGGCAGTGCCCTCGTAGATCGGCACGCCGAGGCCTTCGACGACCTTGGCAAGGCCGCGCACCAGCTTGGCGGGCTGAACGCGCGCGGTGTCGCGGATGACGAAGCCGCCCTGGACATTGGCGATGTTGATCCGCCTGGCCGCCTCCTCGGCGGAGAGCATCTGCAGGCGCTCGGCCGGCATCTGCCAGTCGAGATAGAACTGGTATTCCTCGCGGGCGCGGGCAAGCTGCGGCGCGTTGGTGGCGACGGTGAGATTGTCGGCGCGGCGGATATCGGCGTCGATCCCCTCGGCCTCGGCGACGCGGACCACCTCGTCCACCGTGCCGGCCATGGCGCGCTGCATGTCGATGACGGCGCCGCGCGTCGAGGTCTTCAGATACTTGTCGCGCGACCAGCCGAAGCCGCCGGAAAGCCAGCCGCCGTTGCGCCCGGAGGCGCCGAAGCCGGCGAATTCCCGTTCCAGCACGACGATGTCGAGCGAGGGATCGGCCTTCTTGAGGTAATAGGCCGTCCAGAGGCCCGTATAGCCCGCACCGATGATGCAGACGTCGGCCTCGCGGTCGCCGGGCAGGGGAGCGCGCTTTTGCGGAATGCCGCCGATATCGGCATACCAGAAGGAGATGTTTCCGTTGGTCTTGGCGTCCATGGGGAAGGCTTTCGGGTTCAGGTCAGCGTCACGTCGGCGCTGGCGTCGTCGGGAAGAAGGGTGAGGTCGGTGGGCAGGAAGGCGATATCGGCGGCATCGCCGATGGCAAAATCCGCCGCGCCGAGCGGGCTGCGCACCACCGCGACCGTGCCGTCGGCAAGCCGCACCTCGTATTTCGAGCCGGAGCCGAGATAGATCGCCTCCGCGACCGTGCCGGTAAGGCGGTTCTCGCCCGCCACGACGTCTGCGCCGGGACGCTTCAGCGCCACGCGCTCGGGCCGGAGCAGGATGACCGGGCGGGCATCGCCGGCAAGGCGGCCTTGGGCGACGATCCTCTGGTCGCCGATGGTCATCACGGTGTCTTCGCCCGCGGCGTCCGCCGTGCCGCGCAGCACGGTGGATTCGCCGATGAAGCGGCCGACGAAAAGCGTTGCCGGGTGGTCGTAGAGTTCGCGGCCCGTGCCGATCTGCTCGATGCGCCCGCCATTGAACACGGCGATGCGGTCGGAGAGGACGAGGGCCTCTTCCTGGTCGTGGGTGACGTAGACGAAGGTGGTGCCGAGCTCGCGGTGGATGCGCTTGATCTCGAGTTGCAGCCATTCGCGCAGCTTCTTGTCGAGTGCGCCGAGCGGTTCGTCCATCAGAAGGAGCGGCGGATCGAAGACGAGCGCCCGGGCGAGTGCCACGCGCTGCTGCTGGCCGCCCGACAGTTCGTTCGGGTAGCGATGGGAGAAATCCGCCATCTTCACCATGTCGAGGGCGCGCCTGACCCGCCTCTCGCGGTCCTCGCCCCTCACGCCGCGCAGGGCCAGCGGATAGGCGACGTTCTTGCCGACCGTCATGTGCGGGAAGAGCGCGTAGTGCTGGAAGACGACGCCGATATT
>CAMLOC010000106.1 GCA_946481465.1 uncultured Shinella sp.
TTTCGGCCGCGACCGGCGCTATCCGATCACCAACCGCTATCGCGACCGGGGGTAGGGACCGCCGGGAAGCGGGGGCGGATGAAATTAAGCATTCGCTCACCAGCCCGTTTAAGCGATTTTTGCCGTCTGTCGGCTAGTCTTCTCCCAACAATGCCGGGAAAACCGGCCGGGGGCAGCGGGCAGGGAAACGGATGACGGACAAGACGCAGTCTGGTCGCTTGAAGCGGCGACGCGGGGTTGGTTTGGCGATACGGGCGGCGGCGGTGATGATCGTCCTGCTGTTCGGCGTCGCCAATTATCTCGTGCTCGATCATGCGAGCGAGCGGGCCGACAGTTTTGTCGCCGAGACCGAGCGCACGCTGGTGCGCAACGAGTTCAGCCACCAGATCAACCAGGTGGTGCAGTACCAGAGCCAGATGTCCTTCTGGGACAAGACCTTCGAGGAACTGAAGGACGGCATGCCGGGCGATGCCTTCGTGCGGGACCAGATCCGCGACTGGATGTGGTCCGATTTCGGCTTTTCCTGGATGATCTTCACCACGCCCGGCGGCGAGAAGGTGCTCGGCGTCCACCGCGGCGAAAAGGTCTCCGAACGCAGGGCGCGCGAAAAGCTGCACTGGGTGAGCGACCTCACCCTCAAGGCAGAGCGGGCCTACCGGCAGGCGCTGACGCCCGGTCCCGGCGGCTGGCAGGTCGAGGGCGCCAGGGAGGATCCCGATCTCCTGACGCCGTCGCTCCCCGAGATCCACGTCTCCGGCATGCGTCTTATCGATAGCGTCATGAGCATCGTCGTCGTGCAGGCGGTCGTTCCGAAATCGCTCTACATTCCCGCAAGCCGGATGCAGCCGACGCTGCTGATCACCGTCAAGCCCGTCTCGCAGAAGATGCTGGCCAACACCGAAGAGCGGCTCGGCGTTCACGATCTGGGCTTCTCGCCCATCGTGAGGCAGGAGCCCGGCCTCGTGATGACGCCGGTCGGCGCCGACACCTACAATCCGATGGTCGCGTCCTGGCGGCCGAACATGCCGGGCGCCTTCGTCTGGGAATCGGCGCTGCCGCAGGTCGCGATATTCGTGCTGGTCTTTGCCGGCGTCATGCTGTTCGTCACGATGCGGTTTTCCGCGCTCGTCAAGGCGCTGCAGCGCAGCGAGGCGCGCAACGCCTTCCTCGCGCGGCACGATCCTCTGACGGGTCTGAAGAACCGCAGCGGCTTCGACGAGGAGGTGCGCCGCGCCATCCGCAAGGGCGAGAACCAGCCCTTCGCCATCCTGGCGCTCGACCTCGACCGGTTCAAGGCCGTCAACGACCGGCACGGCCATGCCGCGGGCGACGCAGTGCTGCAGGCTGTCGCCCGGCGCTTTTCCGACCGTATCGGCACGCTCGGCTCGGTCGCGCGGCTCGGCGGCGACGAGTTCTCCGTGCTGCTCGCCGGCGCCTTCAGCCGGCAGGCGCTGCTTGAACTTGCCGAAGGCCTCGTGCGGGATGCGCAGGTGCCGATCGCCCATGACGGTCAGCTTCTGGTGATCGGCGGCAGTGCGGGCATCGCCCAATTCCCCGATCACGGCGGCAGCGTGCACGACGTGATGGTGATGGCGGACGCGGCGCTCTATGCCGCCAAGAATGCCGGCCGCAACCGCGCGGCCCATGCCGGCGACCTGGACGGCGCGGCGGTTGCCGCGGCCGGCGCGGCGCGCGCGGCCTGAAGCGGCGGGCGGGCTTGATTGCGCCTGCAAGCCGTGCGCATATCCTTCGCGTCAGGTGCCCGCTTCGGCGGGAGAATCGGGAATCCGGTGCGGGCGAAAACCCAGGTCCGGAACGTGCCCAACGCTGTGACGGGGATGGCTCGCACCGTAAAAGCTTGAATCGATTCAGGCTTTTGCCACTGGTTGTTCAACCGGGAAGGCAGGTGCCTGCCGCGTGACCCGAAGTCAGAAGACCGGCCTGGCACGATAGACCGAACCGCGCGGACGGCGGCAGGTCGTGACGCGTTGTTGGGGAGATGACGATGCGAAACGAACCGTTGGACCAAGAGCAATTCCAGCAAAAGTGCGAAGCGGTTTTGCGTCCGGGAGTGCGGAAAACGGAGCCGGAGCGTTTTCACGATCCGGAGGAGAGTGGACAAGCGCTCGTCCGGGCCGGCGCCTTTTCCCGTGCGGAACGGCAGGCCGTCTACCGCGCCATCGAGACGCGCCGCGACGTGCGCGACCAGTTCCTGCCCGATCCCTTGCCGGACGATCTCGTCGGCCGCCTGCTGCAGGCCGCCCACAATGCCCCTTCGGTCGGCTTCATGCAGCCGTGGAATTTCCTGCTGGTGCGCGGCGAGGCGACGCGGAAGGCGGTGCACGCGGCCTTCCTGAAGGCCAATGGCGAGGCAGCGGCGATGTTCGAAGGGGAGCGGCAGGCGCAATACCGCGCGCTGAAGCTCGAGGGCATCCTGAAGGCGCCGCTGTCGATCTGCGTGACCTGTGATCCGACCCGCGGCGGTGCGGTGGTGCTCGGCCGCACGCACAATCCCCGCATGGACGTCTACTCCACGGTCTGCGCGGTGCAGAACCTGTGGCTGGCGGCGCGGGCGGAAGGCGTCGGCGTCGGCTGGGTCAGCATCTTCCACGACAGCGACATCCGCGCGATCCTCGGCATCCCCGCGCATGTCGAGATCGTCGCATGGCTCTGCGTCGGCTTCGTCGACCGGCTCTATAGCGAGCCGGAACTGGCGGTGAAGGGCTGGCGCCAGCGCCTGCCGCTGGAAGAGCTGGTATTCGAGGAGCGCTGGCCGGAAGAGGGCGTCAGTTGACGCCGGCATCCACCGGGCGGCCGAGGTCGATGGCGGACTCATTGGCCGGCAGGAAGACCGGGCCGACCGTGCGCACCTTGCTGGTGGCCGGGTCGTAGTCGCGCTCCTCGACCTGCGCCGGCATCCGGGCCGGTGTCTCTTCCTTCTTCGGCAGGGTACGGATGGTGGTGATCGCGCCGCTGCCGGCGTCCTCCGCCGTGCCGGTTCTCGCCGTCTCGGCATCGTCGCCCTTCAGCGCCTTCTCGCGCTTGATCATCTCCTGGTAATAGGCCGAGAGGTTGCAGCCGCAGGCGCCGGGCTTGGAGAGGTCGCGCGTGCGGTAGGAGAAGGCGTTCGGCATTTCGTAATAGGGCCGGCCGGTGACCGTGGAGGTCATCTGCTCGGTTTCCTGGCCGCTCGTCATCGACTGGTAGAACAGTTCGGTCTCGGTTTCAGGGCACATCATCGCGCAGACCTTCTGGTCGCGGCGGAAATCGAGCGGGGTGGCGCCCGACGAGATCGGGAAGAAGCCGCCGTCGCAGGTGCGCACGCAGACGGTGCGCAGGTTGCCGTGGCCGTTGCCGCCGCCGAGCGTGCGCAATGGCAGGCGCTCGCTGCCCTCGGGCGCGGTGCCGAGGGGCAGGGTGCGCTTCTCGTCGAGCGTGCGCAGCGTCTCGGTCGCCGCGATGGGCATGACCTTCGCCTCGCCGTTGCAGCCGTTGGTCTCCAGCATGGCGGCAAGGCGGTTGCGCTTGCCCTGCGAGGAGGTGCCGCCGGCAAATTCGCGGCGCTTCCTGTCGAGGATCTGGAGGTTGCGCTCCATCTTGCCGATGACGGTCGAAAGCGTGTCGCAGGCCTTGGCATTCGCACCGCCGACGACGATGATGCTGCCGCCCGAGCAGCCGAGGCGGCGCTGGTCGCTTTTGGCCTTGCGAAGCTGGATGTTCTGGCGAGCGATGGCGCCGGCATATTTGCGGGCGCTCGCGGTGTCGACAACCACCTTCGGCAGGTTGGCAAGTTCCGCCTGAAGCCGCTCGCACACGCCCGCCATCGCCGTGCCGCCCGAAAAGGTGAGCGTCAGCCCGGTCGCAAGGGCAAGGAGGAGGCGGACAGGCCCTTTCAAATCATCGATCCCGTGAACGTGAATGGCCGTAATCGGCCCATATGCAGCTCTTATCATAGGCCGTGGCGGGGGAAGCGCAACGTGCTCCCGGATTTGTGATTAACGCGGCCCCTGAAATATGATTTTCATATTCATGTTTTTGGCCGCGCCCCGCAATTGATCTCCCCTGGGCCTTGGTGTAGCACTCTCGACAAACTCAACAGCCGGTCTGCGCCCTTGCCCGCGCATCCGCCCCTGGCGGAAACCGGCCCTTGCAGGCAGGTATTCATGCGGATCTCCTCCATCTTGCTCAGCCCCTGGTATGCGCTCCAGCTCGCGTCCGGTGCAAAGTCCTTCGCTGACAATCCCATCATCGGCAGCAAATGGCTGAACCGGAAGGGCCTGCACGAGAAGCGCGTGTCGCTCGCCATGCGTATGGCCGCCTGGCGCCGCAGGAAGCTGGAAAACCTCGTCGCCCCGGACCATCGCCGGCAATATGCCGAGAACGGCTTCGTGAAGATCGAGGACTTCCTGTCGCCCGACGTGTTCGCCGCGGTCACCCGCGAGATCGCCGAGCGCGACTTCGAGCGCTACGACATGCTGCAGGGCGACACCGTCACGCGCCGCGCGATCATCGACGACAGCGACCTGGAAAGCCTGCCGGGCTTCAAGGCGGCGCGCAACGATCCGCGCGTCACCAATCTCCTGCGCTATGTCTCGTCCCATGCCGGCCAGCCGTTGCTCGTCGTGCAAGTGGTGATGGCGCTGCCCTCCGTTATCACGCAGGGCTCCACCGACCCGCAGACCGCGCTGCACAGCGACACGTTCCAGCCGACGGCCAAGGCGTGGCTCTTCCTGCGCGACGTGGGCGAGGAGGACGGCCCGTTTTCCTATGTGCCGGGCTCGCACGAGATGACGCCGCAGCGCCTCGCCTGGGAGCGCGGCATCAGCGAGAATGCCGATGCGATCGAGAACAAGTATTCCGCCCGCGGCTCGCTGCGCGTCATGCCGGACGAGCTTGCGGCACTCGGCTACGGCCAGCCGGTCAAGATGACGGTGAAGGCGAACACGCTGATCGTCGCCGACACGCACGGCTTCCACGCCCGCAGCCCGAGCTACAAGACGACGACGCGCATCGAGATCTACGGCTCGCTGCGCCGCAATCCCTTCCTGCCGTTCACCGGCCTGCATATCGCCTCGCTGCCCTTCATCGCCTCCGGCATGAACCGGCTGATCATCTCGGCCATGGGGTTTCGTGCGAAGCTCGGCCTCAAGGGTTCGCCCTGGAAGGATGCCGGCCAGGGCAAGGCCGACGAATGGTCGAAGCGGCTGAAGCAGCCCTCGGCCTGAGCCTTTAATCCCGGCGAACCGGCCTCTGCCCTTGCAAGGCGGCCGGTTCGTCCCTAGATGTCCGGCAACGCAATGCCGACCGGATGGTGCATCATGGATTTCAACCCGACCGCAAACCGACTTCGTTTTGTCCTCGGGGAAATCCGTATCCATGCCGCATTCCATCACCCTTTCCAAAATCCGCTGGTCCACGCCTGACGGCCGCGCCCTTCTTTCCAATCTCGACCTGACCTTCGGCGCCGAGCGCGCCGGCCTCATCGGCCGCAACGGCGTCGGCAAGACGACGCTGCTGAAGTTCGTCGCCGGTACGCTTGTGCCGCAATCCGGCACTGTCACGGTGAACGGCACGATCGGCCTCCTGCGCCAGAGCGTGCAGGTCGGCGCGCAGGAGACCGTCGCCAGCCTGTTCGACATCGTCGAGGCGCTCGACCTCTTTTCCCGCGCCGCGCGCGGCGAGGCGGACGCCGAGGCGCTTGCCGATGCCGACTGGACGCTGGAGGCGCGGCTTGCCGCCGCGCTTGCCCGCGTCGGGCTTCAGGCGGAGCCGGAGACGCCGCTTGCCGCGCTTTCCGGCGGGCAGCGCACGCGGGCGGCGCTCGCGGCCCTCATCTTCAGCGAGCCCGATTTCCTGCTGCTCGACGAGCCGACGAACAATCTCGACCGCGACGGGCGGCAGGCGGTCGTCGACCTCCTCGCCGGTTGGCGGGCGGGCGCCGTCGTGGTCAGCCACGACCGCGAACTGCTGGAGACGATGGACGCCATCGTCGAGCTGACGACGCTGGGCGCCACCCGCTACGGCGGCAACTGGAGCGCCTATCGCGAGCGCAAGGCGCTGGAGCTTGCCGCCGCCCGCCGCGACCTTGCGGATGCGGAAAAGCATGCCGCCGAGGTGGCGCGCACCATGCAGGTCGTCGCCGAGCGCAAGGCGCGCAAGGACAGCGCCGGCCGCCGCAAGAAGGCGCGCGGCGATATCCCGCGCATCATGCTGGGCGCCATGAAGGAGCGCAGCGAGCTGACGGGCGGCGCCAATGCGCGGCTTGCCGAGGACCGGCAGGCGCAGGCCGGCGAGGCGGTGGCGACGGCGCGCGGGCGCATCGAGGTTCTCGAACCGCTGACCGTCGCCGTGCCGCCGACCCGTCTTGCCGCCGGCAAGACGGTGCTCCGGCTGGATGGCGTCACCGCCGGCTACCGGCCTGAGCACCCGGTCATCCGCGACCTGTCCTTCACCATGACGGGGCCGGAGCGGGTGGCCGTGACGGGGCCGAACGGTTCCGGCAAGACGACGTTCCTGGCGCTCGTCACCGGTGCGCTCGAACCATGGCAGGGCAGCGTGCGCCTCTTTACGGATGTCGCCATGCTCGACCAGAAGGTGAGCCTGCTCGATCCGGCCCTGTCGATCCGCGACAATTTCCGCCGCATCAACCCGGAGGCCGGCGAAAACGCCTGCCGGGCGGCGCTGGCGCGCTTCATGTTCCGCGCGGATGCCGCCCTGCAGGTCACCGGCAGCCTTTCGGGCGGGCAGTTGCTGCGCGCCGGCCTTGCCTGCGTGCTCGGCGCAAGCACACCGCCAGCGCTGCTGATCCTCGACGAGCCGACCAACCATCTCGACATCGAGGCCATCGAGGCGGTGGAAGCGGGCCTGCGGGCCTATGACGGCGCGCTCCTCGTCGTCAGCCACGACGAGCCGTTTCTTGCCGCAATCGGCATGACGCGCAGGCTGGAGCTTGCGGCAGCGTGAGGCGATGCCCGCAGCCCCCGGAGGTGGTCTCCTCCGGCCCGGTCAGGCCGGGTTGGAGGCTTCCACCACGGCGAGCGCGGCCATGTTGACGACGCCGCGCGAGGTGACCGAGGGCGAGAGGATGTGGGCGGGCATGGCGGGGCCGAGCAGGATCGGGCCGACATGCAGGCTGTCCGTCATCGTCTTGACGACGCCGAGCGTGATGTTGGCGGCGTCGAGATTGGGGAAGACCAGGAGGTTGGCCTCGCCGGACAGCGTCGAATTCGGCATGACGCGCTGGCGCAGGGCCTCGGAGATCGCGGCATCGCCGTGCATCTCGCCGTCTGCCTCGAGCGTCGGGTCCATCTCGCGCACCATCTCCATCGCCCGGCGCATCTTGAAGGCGCTGTCGGAATCGCGCGAGCCGAAGTTCGAATGGGAGACGAGGGCGGCGCGGGGCGTGATGCCGAAGCGGCGGATTTCCTGCGCGGCCATCACCGTCATCTGCGCCACTTCCTCGGCCGTGGGGTCGAAGGTGACATAGGTATCGGTGAAGAAGGTGGCGCCGCGCTGCGAGATCAGCAGGCTGAGCGCGGAGAAGTCGAGCACGCCCTCCTTCTTGCCGATGATCTGGCTGACGTCGCGCAGGTGTTTCGCATAGCGCCCTTCGACGCCGCAGATCAGCGCATCAGCCTCGCCGCGCTTGAGGGCGAGTGCGCCGATGACCGTCTGGTTGGTGCGCACGATGGTGCGCGCGGCCTCCGGGATGACGCCGCGGCGGCCGACGATGCGGAAATAGTCGTCGACATAGTCGCGGTAGCGCGGATCGTCCTCGGGGTTCACCACCTCGAAGTCGGTCTGCGGGCGGATGCGCAGGCCGTAGCGCTTGAGCCGCGCCTCGATGATCTGCGGGCGGCCGATGAGGATCGGCTTGGCGATATCCTCCTCCAAAAGCACCTGGGCGGCGCGCAGCACGCGCTCGTCCTCGCCTTCGGCGAAGATCACGCGCTTGCGGGCGGCGTTCTTGGCGGCGGCGAAGATCGGCTTCATGATGAAGCCCGAGCGCCAGACGAAGCGGTTGAGCTGGTCGAGATAGGCGTCGAAATCGGTGATCGGACGCATCGCCACGCCGGTTTCCGCCGCTGCGCGCGCGACGGCCGGCGCGATGCGCAGGATGAGGCGCTGGTCGAAGGGCGAGGGGATCAGGTAGTTCGGGCCGAAGCTCGGCGTATCGCCGGAATAGGCGCGGGCGGCGACGTCGGACACTTCCTCGCGGGCGAGAGAGGCGATGGCGCGCACGGCGGCCATCTTCATCTCCTCGTTGATCGTGCGCGCGCCGCAATCGAGCGCGCCGCGGAAGATGTAGGGGAAGCAGAGGACGTTGTTGACCTGGTTGGGGAAGTCCGAGCGGCCGGTGCAGATCATCGCGTCCGGGCGGGCGGCGCGCGCCTCCTCGGGCATGATCTCCGGCGTCGGGTTGGCGAGCGCCATGATCAGCGGCTTTTCCGCCATGCGGGCGAGCAGTTCCGGCTTCAAAACGCCGGCGGCCGAAAGGCCGAGGAAGACGTCGGCGCCGTCGATGGTCTCGGAGAGCTGGCGCTTGTCCGTTTCCTGCGCATAGACGCTCTTCCACTGGTCCATCAGGGCTTCGCGGCCCTTGTAGACCAGGCCCTCGATGTCATGCACCCAGATGTTCTCGACCTTCGCGCCGAGCGAGACGAGCTGGTTGAGACAGGCGAGGGCG
>CAMLOC010000107.1 GCA_946481465.1 uncultured Shinella sp.
TCGTCGCTGGCGGCCGCCATCTGCTGGCCGGTCTTGCCCTCGCTGCCGGCGTCCGTCGCCTGCGAGATCTCCACCTGCTGCGTCCAGAAATCAGGATCGAACGGGTCGCGATAGGCTTCGCCCCCATTGGCGCCGGTCGCAGGACCCGAGGTCGCCGCGCCGCCCTCGCCCTTGGCGCTGACATTCGCCTGCTGGCCGACTTCCTGGGCGATCTCCGACAGCACGGAATAGGGGTTCTCGAAGAAATTGGCCTCGGAATATTTCGCTTCCTCGCCGGCCGTCGTCTTCTCGTCCTTGCCGCTCTCCGCGCCGTTGCCGCTCGCCTGCTGCTGGCCCTGTTCCTTGGACTTGTCCTGCGTCGCCTCGCCTTCGGCGCTGTTGGCCGGCTTCTTCACCGACTTGTCGGCCGGCTTGTCGTCGGTCAGCTTGATCGGGTTGAAATAGGAGGCGACCGAGGCCTGGGTCTTCTCGTTGGCGGCATTGACAAGCCACATCACGAGGAAGAAGGCCATCATGGCGGTCATGAAGTCGGCATAGGCGATCTTCCAGGCAGCCGAATGGTGGTCGCCCTCGTGATCGCCATGGCGCTTGACGATGATGATCTCGTTCTTGCCGTGGTGGTGATTTTCGCCTTCGCTCATCCAAGCACCTTGCGCACGGTGTCAGCCCAGGCCGCCATCCGCGTTACCAGGACGGTTTCGCCGAACTCCACCGTCAAATCGACATCCTGCATCTCGACATGCCGGAAGACCGGCGCGGGTTCGTCGAAATGCGTTTCCAGTTGCCGGAAGAGGTTTGCCGGCCCCTTCACGGTTATCGTCATGCCTTCGTCGCCCTGCAGGCCCTCGCTGATCATGCGGGCGAGATCGGCGACCGCGCCCTGCGTCAGCACGTCGTTCATCACCGGCGCCAGGACCTCGGCCGTGTCGGCGGCGACGCGCTCGGCCACCTCGCCCGTCAGCGTGGAGAAGCGCTCGGCAAGGGCGCTGGCATAATCCTTCTCGTAGCGCGCCTTCACGCTGTCGAGCTCGGCCTGGTGCGCCTCCTTCAGCGCCGCGATCTCGGCCTCGTGGCGTGCGCGAAGCTCCGTCTCGGCTTCCGCCCTGCCCTCGGCAAAGGCCTCGGCGCGCTCGGCGGCAATATCCACCGGCGGCTCGGCCGGCGGCATGGCAAAGGCCTGGGCCGCGACCTCACCGTCGCCATCACCGAAGGACGGCGGCTGGAAGGCGGGCGCCTTGGGACGCGGAGGGGCGCCGAAATCCTTGAGGTAACGGGCGAGCTGCACGCTCATCGCGCATCCTCCCCGCCTGCCGCGTGCCGGGCGAACGCAATGGCGGCCCGGCGGGAACCCCGCGGACCGCTGCAACGCTCGCTCTCGAAAACACTGGAACCTGACACCACCGCTGACCTGTCTCCTCGGACACCGCACCTTCCGCGAGGCGAAAGGCGCACAATCTTCCTGATCGTGCCGACGAACCTAGGGGTTCAAACTTGTGCGAGGATGAAGATGAAAGGTGTTGGGCCGCGCCAGGGCAAATAGCGCGGCCCAACCGCCCGCCTCGGCCGATGACCAACGGCCGGGGCGGAAGAGAAATGCCTGCCTTTACTGGCGGAAGAGCTGGAGAATGTTCTCGGCGCTCGAATTGGCGATCGACAGGGACTGAATGCCGAGCTGCTGCTGGGTCTGCAGCGCCTTCAGGCGGGTCGATTCCTCGTTCATGTCCGCATCCACGAGACGGCCGATGCCCTTGTCGATCACGTCGTTGAGGCTGGCGACGAAGCTCTCCTGCATCTCGATGCGGGTGGAGATCGCGCCGAGGTCGGCCGCCGCGCTGGTCATCGCCTCCAGGGCCGCGTCCACCATCTTCAGCAAGCCGTCGAGCTGGGCGGTCGTGGTCGAATTGCCGATGACGAGAGTGTCGACGGTCGATGTCGTCGCCGTGGCGACATTGGTCGTATCGACGGCCCAAAGGCCGCCGAGCGCGTCTTCGAAGGCAACCTCCTGGCTGGGAACGGTCGTCTGGTCCACCGCGATCACCCAGGTGTCCGTGGCGACCTTCACATAATGGTTCGTGCCGTCGGTGGCGTGGCTGCCGTCGAAGGTGGAGGCGCCGGCACCCGCCGCGATGACCTCGTCCGTCGTGAAGGCCGCGACGGTATATTCGCTGATGACGCCGCCGTCATTGATATTGAGCGCGACGGCCGCCCCTTCGATCACCGTCGTCTTGTCGAGAATGCCGAGATTGCCGCCCTCGTCGAAGAGAACGGTCGTGTCGTCGAGCATGTAGTCGACCGTCTTGACGGATACGGTGCCGGAGGCGTTGCGGACGAACGAGGCGACGACGCTCTTCTTCACGGAGCCGCCGGCGGCCGTCAGGTCGGTCTGCAGCCAGTTCTCGCCGGAGAAGGAGGCGCCTTCCGCGATGCTGACGAGTTGCTCCTGGAGCTGGGCGATCTCTTCCTGGATCTTCGACTTGTCGACGCCCTCTTCGGTCGCGGCGACGAGCTTCGCGCGAATTTCCGTCACGACCTCGATGGCCGATTCCAGACCGGCATAGGCCGTGTCGACCTTGGCGGCGCCGAGGCCGAGCGCGTCCTGGACGGTGGCGAGAGCGCGGTTGTCCGACCGCATGGTGGTCGCGATCGACCAGTAGGCGGCGTTGTCGGCGGCGGTTTCGACGCGCATGCCGGACGAAACGCGGCCCTGGGTGGTTTCGAGGCCGTTGTCGATGGAACGGAGGGTCTGCAGCGCCGCCATGGCGGCGGAGTTGGTCAATATGCTGGTCATTGGCACTGGCCCTGGAAAGGAATTGTCGGGGACATGCCGGAGTGAGGCGGGGACCGGTAACGACGAAGGGGCTTCATGCATCCGGCGCCGCTCGTTTGCCCTGGGCGCCAGTCCGTCGTTCTTAATAAAGGGTTAACGGCAAATGGTTAACAAATGGTTAACATCACCAACGCCTCATAAACCAAAATGAAGAAAGCGTAAATTCTTCATGGCCAGATCTGGCCCTCGACCGGCCCTCAGGCCGGCCACAGGCGCGTATCGGCAGGGAGCGGCGAGAAGTCGTTCCATCGTGCGAGCCTTTCGGCGTAGCGCCGGCGATAGGCATCCTCGCTCTCGAATTCAGCGATTTCCTGAACGAGTTCCGCACCGATCTCGTAATAGACGTCGAGATTGACCAGATCGGGCACCGGCGTTTCGCCGCGCTCGGCCTCGCCCTGCATGTGCCAGAACAATTCCTCGAGCCGGCGGGCAAGGCCGTGCATGTCGCGCAGCACACAGGTCTCGCGGTTCTGTGCGAGCTTTTCACGCAGCGCCGCAAGTGCCTTGCGGTCGCCGGCCAGCGCGATCGCACGCTGGACATATTCCTCGGGCGTGGCGCAGATCAGTTCGCCGATGCCCGCGGCCGAGACGATGCTGGCGCAGAAGCGAGCCGGGAAACTCTTGCCGGGAACCGTCAGCACCGGCAGGCCCATGGTGATCGCATCGGCGCCCGTCGAATGCGCACCATAGGGGAACGTGTCGAGGAACAGGTCGGCAAGCGCGATGCGGGCGAGATGCCGCGGATTGGGGATTTTCGGCGCGAAGATGATGCGCTCGGGCGCGACGCCCGCCTGCTGCGCCGTCTGGCGCAGGTTCCGGCTGGCGGCGTCGTTTTCACCGAGCAGCCAGAGGACGCTGCCGGGCGTGGCCGCGAGGATGGCAAGCCAGCGCGCAAAGCATGCCTCGGTGATCTTCTGCATGCCGTTGAAGCAGGCATAGACGAAGGCGTCCTCCGGCAGGCCGGCCTCCGCCCGGGTCGGCCGCGGAGCGATCTCGCGCTTGCGGTCGACAGGCTGGCCGCAGGCGATGCGCAGGACCTTTTCCGTGTAATAGATCTCGTTTTCAGGCGGGATGATGTAGTCGTCGGTGATCAGGTATTGATGGTAGGGGCTCGCCATGGAACCCGGATAGCCGCAGAAATTGACGATGACCGGAGCCGGCCGATAGGCGAAGATCGCCGTGCGCGCATGCTTGGTATAGCCGTTGACGTCGACAAGGACATCGATCTCGTCGCTGGCGATCAACTTGGCCGCATCGACGTCGCTGATCGCCGCGATATCGCGCCAGCAATCCACGGCGGCCTTGATGCGCGCCTGCGTCGCGTCGCTGGCGGCGGGGTCGCCGCAATAATAGGCGAAGATCTCGACGTTCTTCTTGTCGTGCAGTTCCAGGACCTCGCTGAGGGCGAAGCCCACCGCGTGCTGGCGAAGGTCCGACGAAACATAGCCGACGCGCAGGCGCTGGCCGCTGCCCGACTTGCGGCGGGCGGGCTTGCGCGGAACGCTCGACGTATCCGGCCGGCCGACCAGCGATTTGTTGTAACGATGGGCCCGGGCAAGCTGGAAGACCGGATCGTCGGCATAGCAACCGAGCGTCAGCGGCGACTGCGCGTCGACCAGCTGGCGGGCGGTGACATGGGTGGACGGCGTCATGATCGGCCACTTGCACTGGTGCTGGCGGATCGACAACCAGTGCTGGGCCGCCTCGGGCTTCATGGGTTGCAGCTCGATCGCCTGCCACAGGACGGCTTCCGCCTCCTCCAGCCGACCGGCATTTTCCAGCACGCGCCCGGTATGCTGGAGGCTCATCAGGCGGTGCCCGAGCTTTTCGGGCGTGATTTCCTTTGTCGTTTCCGCAAAGGCCAGCCATTGCCGTACGGCCTGGTCGATCTGGCCGCTATCCTCGAAGGCGCGGCCGAGATTGATATAGGCGGGACCGAAGGTCGGGTCCAGCTTCAGGCAGGTCTGCAACGCATGGATCGCCCCGACGACATCACCGGCCTGGCGCAGCGCGACGGCATAGTTGAAGCAGGCCATGTGCCGGAAAGGACTGTCCTCGTTGAAGGCGATCCAGATCTTGTAGAGATCGATCGCCTGGGCGAGCAGGCCCGCGCCCGTCAGCGCCTCGGCCGACTGCATGAGGTCGGGCAACGACATAGTCTGGCTGCGTGCCCGCTGGAACGCGGCGACCAGGGGCGAGGCAGGATCGGGAACCAACGAGGTCTTTACGTTCATGACATCCTCCGGCGAGCGGCCAGGCAAGCGCCATTGCAGGCGCAGTAAAACACCCTGCGCTTATTGCCCGTCTGGCTTGTGCGGGGCTGGCTGGCGGAGGACCGGAAACGAAAACGGGCGGCGCAAGAGCGCCGCCCGTTTTCCATATTGAGGTAAAGGACCGGGCGCGGTTGGCACCGCGCCCACCGCCTCGGCTATCACTGTGCGAGAGTGGTTTCCGTGTAGGCAGCGATGATCCAGTTGGTCTGGTCCTGCGAGAACAGCGATTCACGCGATCCCGTCAGTTCGTCGAGCTGGGCATCGGTCATGTTCATCAGGTCATCTTCCTGCAGGCCCTTGATGGCCGTGTCGGAGATGGCTGCAAACTCGGTCGCGGAGAAGAGGGCCAGGTCGCCGTCTTCGAGAGCCGCGATCTGGGCCGACGACATCGCGCCAACCTGCGTTACACCGAGCGCGGCGACCTGGTCGGTCGTCAGGGCGGTGATCTTGTCGGTCGACAGAACCTTGACGAGGTCGGCGCTCAGGCCGCTGAAGACGGTCGGGTCGAGCTTGGCCATCTGGGCGGCGTCCAGAGCGGCAAAGGCCTTCGAGTTGAGGGCGTTGACCTGGGTTGCATCGAGCGCGGCCACGTTGTCGGTGGACAGGCCAGCAACGCCGGTCGAGCTGATGGCGCCGAGCTGCGCGGTCGTCCAGGCATCGAGGGTGGTATCATCGATAGCGCCGATCTGGGTCGCGTTGAGGGCGGCGATCTGCGTCGAGGTCAGGTAACCCTGCTGCGTTGCGTCGAGCGCGGCCATGTTCAGGGCGGCGATCTGCTTGGAGGCCAGTGCGGCAACCTGAGCGTCGGTCCAGCCACCGACTTCATCGGCGGTCAGGGCAGTGACCTGCGCCGTGTTGAGCGCCTTGATCTGGTCCGTCGTCAGTGCCTTGCCGCCGTCGGCGTCGAGCAGCGCGATGTCGGCGCCATCCAGGCCGGCGAGGGCCTTGGTGGAAAGGGAGCCGATCTTCGACGACGTACCGGCGAAGAGTGCGGTGATGTCAGCGGCTTCGAGGCCGGCCACGCCATCGGAGGTCATGCCTTCGAGCTGGGTGGCGGTGAGGGCGGCAGCAGCCGTGGCATCGAGGGCCGTGACCTGAGAGCCGCTCAGCTTGCCGACCTGTGCGGCATCCAGGTTGACGATGGAGGTTGCGCTGAGCTGCGTTGCGTTCAGCGCGGCGAGCTGCTTGGACGTCAGGGCCTTCATCTGAGATGCGTCCAGCGCATCGAGGTCGGCGGTCACGAGCTGGCTGACCAGATCGGTCGACAGGCCCGAAACCTGCGCGTCGGAGAGGGAGGCGGTTGCAGAGGTGTTGATCTGCTGGAACTGACCAAGCGTCAGGCCGGCAAGCGCGCCGGTGGAAAGGCTGCTCAGCTTCAGCGATTCGATTTCGTCGTTGGCGATGACTGCAAGCTGGCTGGAAGAGAGTGCGGCAACGGCTTCGGACTTCAGCGCGCCCACGGCTGCGGTGTCGAGTGCCGCGACGTTCGTGGTGGTGAGGCCCTTGACCTGGGTTGCGGACAGGCCGGAAACAAACGAAGTGAGAGACATGGATATACCCCAAGATTGAAGTTGGCAGACGCAATCACCTGCGCACGTCCGGTCATCCGGGAGTTTCACGGCGAGGATGTCGAAACCCTTGCGCATGACGCGGGGCCGTCGGCGCTGCGCATGCCGCTATCGGCATCGACAGGCCCGGCACCGCCCTGATTGGCGTTGGTGCTAGGTGAAACATGGCTCGCGCGAGCCAGCACAGCGGAATGGCATCATGCACCCAGAGCAACGAATGTCTCTGATCCCCACGCCCTCGAAAGCAATCGCCCCTCACCCGGATGCCGCCTTACCGGCGGGGGCCCGAATGCATCTTCAGGCCCTGGGTTCGCGAGGGATTTTCGCGTTCAACCGGAGATTATCCCCCAGCCTTTAATTTTGGGTTAACGCCCCATCGATTCTCTGTGCCGAGTTGACCGCATTCCGGCCCCGAGGGCAGCATAGGCAGAAAAATCCAAGCACAGTCCGAGGATAGACCTCACGCAACCAGTATTAATGATTAACGGGCGCCCGCCGGAAATGGCGAACGCCCGTGAAAGGGTTCCGATGCGGTTTTCGGCCGGGCTGGAGCATTTCCAGCCGAAGCGAAATCGCTTCGGTGTCGGATAATGCGGTAAAACCAGTAATCCAGAGCATTTCCGATGAACCAGAAATGCTCTGGCGCCCTGCCCGGTCCTGTCAAAGACCCTCGAACTCGGCGTAGGCCGCCACCACCGCGTTCACCTGCTCGACGCTCATCGCCCGCGCCTGTGCCGCCGTGAGGCTGTCGAGCTGCTCTTCGCTGAGGCCCGAGACATGCTGCGTGCTCAGTCCCCTGATGGCCCGGGTGCCGATGGCCGCGATCTCGTCCGTCGTGAAGGTCTGGATATCCTCCAGCAACATCGCCGCGATCTGCCGGCTGCTCAGCGCGCCGATCTGGGCGGAGTTCAGGAGATCGATCTGGTCCGACGACAGGGCCGCAATCTGCTCCGTCGACAACGATGCCACCTGGTCGGTCGTCAGTGCCGCGATCTGGTCGTTCTTCAGTGCGGCGATAACGCCGGTGGACAGGCGGGCAATCGTCCGCGAACCGATCTGCGCAATTTCATCCGTCGTGAAGGCCTGGATATCCTCCGATGCCAGGCCGGCAACGGCGGCGGCAGAAAGCACCGCAACCTGGCTGCTCGTGAGGGCCGCCGTCTGCTCGCTCGAAAGGGCGGCGACCTGATCGCTCTTCAACGCGGCGATGAAGGCCGTCGACAGAGCCGCGGTCTGGGCGGTCGAAAACGCCGTCACATCGAGGCTGACGGACTGGCGCGCGGTCAGCGCGCCGACCTGCGTCGCGCTCAGTGCGCCGAGCTGGTCGGAACCGAGGACAGCCAGCTGGGTGGACTTGAGCGCCGCGACCTGCCCGGTCGTCAAGGCGGCGACCTGCGCGGTGGAAAGCGCCGCGACGGCATCGGTGGAGAGCCACACGAGGACCCGCGTCGAGATCTGCGCGACTTCATCGGTCGTGAACGTTTCGATATCCGCGGCTCCGATGCCCGTGATGCCGGCCGCCGAGAGCGCCGCGACCTGCCCGGTTCCAAGGGCGGACACCTGGTCGGTCGACAGCGCGGTAACCTGATTGCCCTTCAACGCGGCGACGAAGGCGGTCGACAGGGCCGCGGTCTGGCCGGTCGACAGGGCCGACACGTCGAGGCCTACAGCCTGGCGTACGGCAAGCGCGCCGATCTGCGCCGTGGAGAGCGCCCCCATCTGCTCGGAGGAAAGCGCGGCCAGCTGGGCGGTCGAAAGAACGGAGACCTGCCCCGTCGTCAGCGCGGCGACCTGCGCGGTGGAAAGAGCGGTGACGGCATCGGTGGAAAGGCGTGCAAGGACCCGCGTCCCGATGCTTGCGATCTCGCCGGTCGTGAACGTCTCGATGTCCTCGGCTTCCAGACCCTCGACGGCAGCCGCCGAAAGCGCTGCGATCTGGCCGCTCGTGAGCGCTGCCGCCTGCTCGGGCGACAGGGCGGCGACCTGATCGCTCTTCAA
>CAMLOC010000108.1 GCA_946481465.1 uncultured Shinella sp.
CGGGAAGGTCATTGCTGAGGTCGACCCGGAAGCGCTGACCTGGATCGAGGACGAGGCCTTGCCGGCCGGAACCGAAAAGGCCGAAGACGGTGGCGGCACGGCCATCGATGTCGAGTGTACGGCGCTTGGCGGCGAGCCGTAATGGCGCGACCGTCTGGCCGAAGGCATGGATGGGGAACTGGGCTGCAGCGAGCGTCGCTGCGCCGGCGGCCAGGAAGCCGCGTCGGGTAAAGGATCTCATAGCATCACCTCGGGACAGGTGTCCCGTTCAAGAATCTGGAGGCGTGCGGCAGGCACAGCCTGCCGCGGCTTCAAAGACTGTGCGCTATGGGAGGTCGATCGTGGAGAGCGGGGGACGTAGAGAGGAGCGCCGCGCCAGGAGGGCGACGATAGGTTTCGCGGGGCAGGTCAAGGCCCGCCGATGCACGCTCGGCCGGCAGGAACACGCCGATACCCATGCAGACGAGTTCACACAGCCCTGGATCGGTCTCGCAGGTCCCATCATCGGTACACGACGCCTTCGCCATGGAAGCGTGATCCATCGGCTGCATACGACTCGCCAATTCTGTCGATACGATCATACCGGTCTCATGCGCCGAGGCCGTGAAGGACACGACCGCGAACAGACAAGTCGAAACGATGATCAACAGAAACCGCAGCATGGCGTAAAAATAGGGACGCGATCCGGCTTTGTCCATCGTTCACAGCCCGGGCAAACTGCCGCGGGCCTTCCCTCGCCACCCGGCAAACCAGAGCCATGGATTCGAAGGCAAAATGCCTTTAATCCTTGCAGTTGTCAGCCTGGTTGTTCGTTGGGCTTGCAACCGAGCCGATGGACACCAAGCCAACGCTCAGGCCGGGAGGGTGCGGATGCTCGTCGGAATCACGGTTTTGCTTGTCTTCCAGTTGATCGGCGAAATGACCGCCTATCTTCTCGGCGGCCTCGTGCCGGGGCCTGTCATCGGCATGGCGATGATCGCCGTCGTCCTCACGCTGACCGGCGGCAGGCTGATCCTTCAATCCGCCCACCGGCAGACCGTCGACACATCGAAGGCGATCCTCGCCAATCTCGGCATCCTCTTCGTGCCGGCCGGGGTCGGCATCATCCAGCATCTGGACCTCATTCGCGACCGCGGCCTCGCGCTGCTCGCCATCGTCCTCCTGTCGACCGTCATCACCCTTGCCGCCACCGTCTGGGTCTTCATCCTGGTGAAGCGGCTTTGCGGAGGCTATGCGGATGACTGACGGGCTCTGGGTCTATCTCGCCACCTCGCCGCTGCTCTGGCTCGCCGGCACGCTGGTCGTCTGGCTGGCCGCCACGGGTCTTGCCGGGCTCAGCCCGGGAAACCCGCTGCTCAACCCGATCCTCTTCTCCATCGCCGCCATTGCCACCGTGCTCTGCGTCACGGGGATCGACTACGCCGCTTATTTCGAGGGTGCCCAGTTCATCCATTTCCTGCTGGGTCCGGCGACGGTGGCGCTCGGCATCCCGCTCTACGAGAAACTGTCCCTCGTGAAGAGCAACCTCCTGCCGCTGCTCGCCGCCCTCCTCGTCGGCAGCCTCACGGCGGTGGGCTCGACGGTGTTCTTCAGCCGGCTGTTCGGCTTTTCGCCCGAGGTCGTCGCCTCGCTCGCCCCGAAGTCCACCACCGCGGCCGTCGCCATGGCCATCTCCTCCGGCCTTGCGGGGGACCCCGCTCTCACCGCGGCCGTCGTCGTCCTCACCGGCATTTGCGGGGCGATCGTCGTCACGCCGATGATGAACGCCATGCGCATCAGGGACTACAGCGCCCGCGGCTTTGCCGTCGGCCTCGCCTCGCACGGCATCGGCACGGCGCGCGCCTATTCCGTCGATCCGGTCGCGGGCCTGTTCTCGGGCATCGCGATGGGGCTGAACGCGGTGCTCACCTCGCTCATCGTCCATCTTTTCCTGTGATCCATCACGCGATGGCGAGGATTTCCAGTTCCTGCCCGCCGACGGTCACGAGATCGCCGACGGCCTTGCCCATGAGGAGGCGCGCCACCGGGGCGACATAGGAGATCGAGCCGGCCCTCGGGTCGGCCTCGTCCTCGCCGACGATGCGATACGTCTGCACCCGCCCATCGTCGCGGCTGAAGGTGACCGTGCTGCCGAAGGCGACGACGTCGTTCGAGGTGGGGGCGGCGACGAGCTCGGCGGTGCGGATCCGCTCGGCAAGATAGCGCAAGTCCCGCCCGGGGCCCGCCGCCTGCCGCCGGCGCTCGTTGACCTCCTCGACGGCATTGGCCGCCGCATAGGCCTCGCGGGCTTCCTGGAGCTGCGCCTCCAGCGCCTTCAGCCCGCTCTCCGTCACGAGATTGGGATGCGGGGAAATCGCCCGTTCCGGCAGCAGGGTTTCCGCTGCCGTCTCGGCACTCTCTTCCTTCATGAAGGCAACGCTCACGCTCGAACTCCATTCCTGGCGCGGCGGGTCCATGGCCCGCGGGAACGGGAAGCGTACCCCATCGCCGAAGGAAGGGTCAATTCGTCGACATGCCGCAGGGAAGGCCGCAGGGAACGATCAGGCGGCCGTCGCCGGCATGGCGACACCCAGCCGCTCCGCATCGCGGGAAAGCTTCTCCCAGGTCGCCTCGCCGATGGGAACGCCGCCCGAGAGCGCCGCCTGCCGCTTGCGGGCCGCGCTGTCGCCGGGCATGCGCACGGCGCCCTTGTTCCAGGCGGCCGGCGGGTTGTCCCGGCAGGCCGCCGCGGTCCAGTCCGCCTGGTCGGTGAAGGCGTCGAGGCCCGCGAAGAAGGCCGGGTCCACGACCTGCAGGAAGGCGCTCTGCGCAAAGGTGCCGGGCGCGGTGTTCGCCCTGCCCTTGCCGGAAAGCCCCTGCCCCATGAGGTCGACCATGAGGGCGAGGCCAAAGCCCTTGTGCCCCTTGGCCACGCCGCCGAGCGGCATCATCGAGCCGCCGCGCTCGGTGATCTCGCGCGGATCGCGCGTCGGCTCGCCGGTCGCCGTCAGGCCCCAGTCCTCCGGGAAGGCTTCGCCGCGCTTGGCGAGCGTCTGGGTCATCGTGGTCGTGGTGATCGAGCAGGAAACGTCGATCAGGATGGGATCGCCGGAGGTCGGATAGCCCGCCGCCGTCGGATTGGGCGTCAAGAGCGGCCTGGTGCCGCCATAGGGCGCCACGCGCGCCGCGCCCGGATTGGAAACGGAGATCTGCACGATGTAGCCGCGCTCCGTCACGCGGCGCATGAAGGCCGAAAGCGCACAGGTATGGTGGCAGTTGCGGATGGCGGCCGCGACGATGCCGTGGGTGGCGACGCGTTCGCAGGCCTGGTCGAGCGCCTTCGTCAAAAGCCAGGCGCCGGGCAGGAGATTGCCGTCCCAGACGAAGGTGCTGCCCCGGTCGGCGACGATGTCGTAGCTGCCGGCCTTCGCCAGCGATCCGTCCTGAAGCGCTTCGAGATACCAGTGCAGCAGGCCGACGCCGTGCGTGTCATGGCCGATCATGTCGCCTTCGACGAGGATGGCGGCGGTGGCTTCGGCCTTGTCCGCCTCCATGCCGGCCCTGGCCAGCAGACGTTCGGCGAAATCGGTCAGGACACGGTGGTCGACATGGGGCATCGGGCTATCCATTCCTCGCGTGGCAGGCGATGCGGGCCGGCTGGGGCCGGCCCGCACGAAGGGCTTACTTGAACTTGATCTGCGAGAGCTGCAGCTCGGAGTTCGTCGCGATCGTCGGCTTGAAGTCCAGCCGCGGCGAGACGCGGGTGAAGCCCACCATGTGGAACATCGGGATATCGGCGATGATCTCCTCGTTGACCTTGGCGAACAGCTCCTTCCACAGCTTGGTGCGCTCGTCGCCGGTCGCCGTCGTCGCCTTCTCGATCATCGCGTCGACGGCCGGATCGACCACCATCGAATGCGCGCCCTTCGAGGCGTATTTGACGAAGGCGGTGAAGACCGGGTCGCCGGTAGCGTTGTCATGCTGCGACTGGGTCAGCGTCGGGCCGGAATCGGCGACATAGGGCGAGACGAAGTAGTTGTTCCACACCGACACGTCGTACATGTCGAGCTTCACGTTGAGGCCGACTTCCTGAAGCATCGCCATGATGGCTTCCATCGCCTCGGTCGCGTTCGGATACTGGCCGTTGCGGCCGATGATGCGGATCTCCTTGTCGACCGGCACGCCGGCGGCCTTCGCCTCCTCGACCAGTTTCTTCGCCTTTTCGGGATCGTAGGGCCAGACCGGGATGTCGGCATTGTAGCCGATGGTCGTCGGCACGACGAGCTGGGTGGCGATCTGCGCCTGCTCGGGGAACAGGGTTCCGAGCATGGCCTGCCGGTCGATGGCAAGGTTCATCGCCTCGCGGATGCGCCGGTCGTTGGTCGGCGCGATGCGCGTGTCGATGCGCAGCGACGTCGTCTCGGAGTTCGGATAGGCGAAGTCCGTGTCCTTGTTCGTGGCATCCTGCACCGCGATGGCCGGCACGATGTCCGCCTCCCCCGCCTCGACCATGGCCGCGGCCACGGCGCTGTCGGAGCGGAACAGGTAGGTCGCCTGCTCGACGGCGGGCTGCTCACCCCAATAATCCGGGTTGCGCTTGAGGACGATGGACTGGCCGACCTCCCACTTGTCGAAGATATAGGCGCCGGTGCCGACGGGGCTGCGCGTGAACTCGTCCGCCGGCGTCGCCTCAGCCGATTCGACCGGCATCACGGTCATCAGCAACGGCAGGATCGGCTGTGCCGGGTCGGTGGTGATGCGCAGCGTATGCGGGTCGGGGCTCTCGAAGGTGAACTCCGTGCCGCCGAAATACTTGCCGCCCACCTCGCAGCTGAACTTGGGGTTCTTGTTGCGCTCGATGGTGAACTGCACGTCCTTGGCGGTGAACTCCTTGCCGTCGTGCCACTTCACGCCGGGCCGCAGCTTGAACTCCCAAGTGTCCGCGTCGATCTGCGACCATTCCGTGGCCAGACGCGGCTTCAGCCCGCCGTTCACGTAGTCGAACTCGACGAGCATCTCGTTGACATTCTCGGAAATGACGCGGCCGACGTCCTGGCGGGCGGCCATGCAGGGCTCGACCACGTCGACGGTTTCGGCAAGCACGATCGTCACGTTCTTGTTCGCATCCTGCGCGGCGACGTGGGTGGCGCTCAGCGCCAGCATCGTGGTGGAAAAAAGGATGGCTGCCATGCGGCTTTTCATTTCGGTCTCCTCCCTCGGCGTCCTCCGGGACGCCTTTTTCTCAGATGAAATTCAGACCTGCGGGTCGTGATGGCGATCCGGGCAATTCCCCTCCGAACTGCGGATCAACTAATGCACATGCACACTAATATTCCAGTTTACCTCCTATTTCAAGCTTGGATGAGTCGGTTTGCGACCAGGAACTGCCGCAAGATGGTCTGTTGCTCGGGCGAAAGCGGCCAGGCCGCGGGCGGGCGCGTCGGGCCGCAGTCGCATCCCATGGCGGCAAGCGCGGCTTTCACGCCGGTGACGTTGGTCCCGTTCATTTCCATGGCGCGCACCGCCTCGAAGGGCGCCATGTCGGCGATCAGGCCGCGCGCGGCGGCATAGTCGCCCGCTTCCAGCGCCGCATGGATGGCGACGGAGCGCTCCGGCCAGATATTGATGAGGCCGGAGGTGAAACCCCGTGCGCCGACGGCATAGAGCGCCGGCGCCCAGACCTCGGCGAGCCCGCCGACCCAGAGGATGCCGGGATCGCAAGCCGCGATCGCCTCGGCGAGCTTCAGCGGGTTCGGCGTCGCCCACTTCACCCCGATGACGCCGGGCACGGCGCAGAGCCGGGCGATGGCCGCCGTGCCGATGGCGTCGTTGCGCAGGTACAGCACCAGGGGCAGTCCCCCGGCGGCCTCCGCCACCCGCTCGACGTAATCCACCACGCCGCGCGGGGCGGCGAAGGGATCGGGCGGCTGATGCACCATGAGGCCCGCTGCGCCGGCGCGGCTGGCCGCCGCCGCCAGCCGGCAGGCGTCCTTGACCGACCGCCCCACGCCGGCGACCACCGGCGCGCGGCCGTCGACGAGACCGCAGACCGCAGCGATCATCGCCTCGGCCTCGTCGACGGTCAGGGCGTAGAACTCGCCGGTATTGCCGTTCACCACGGGCACATGCAGGCCCGCGGCAAGCGCCCGGTCGAGGATCGGGCGCAGGCGATCCGGCGCGATCCGATCCTCGGCGTCGAACGGCGTGACGAGAATGCCCGAAATGCCGCCCAGCGCCTGCCTCAGATCGCCCGCCATCACTGTGCGGACGCGATGAGGTTGCGCATCATTTCGATCTCTTCCTCGGAAAGGTCCGTCAGCGGCGCGCGCACCGGGCCGGCGTCGAAGCCGCGCAGGCGCACGCCGGCCTTGACGGCGGAGACGGCATAGCCGCTCTTGCGGTCGCGGATCTTCGCGAAGGGATAGTAGAAGTCGCGCAGCATCTGCTCGCAGGTCGCATCGTCGCCGGCAAGGAAGGCGCCGTGGAACTTCAGCGCCGTCTCGGGGACGAAGTTGAAGACCGCCGAGGAATAGGTCGGCATGCCGGCGCCGCGATAGGCCTGGGCGAAGAGTTCATGCGTCGGCATGCCGCCGATATAGGACAGGCGGTCGCCGAGCATCACCGTCACGCGCCGCACGGTGTCGATATCGCCCGTGCCGTCCTTGAAGCCGATGAGGTTGGGGCACTCCTCGGCCAGTTTCGCCAGCTGCTCGGCGGAAACGCGGGCCTGACCGCGGTTGTAGACGATGACGGCCATGTTCGTCGCCTTGCACACGGCGCGGATGCGGGCCGCGATGCCTTCCGGCGGCGCTTCGGTGAGGTAGTGCGGCAGGAGCAGGATACCGTCGCCGCCCGCCGCCTCGATGTCGCGCGCCAGGTCGCAGGCAATACGCGTGCCGTAGCCGCAGCCGGCGATGACGGGCGCATCGCCCGCCACCGCACGCGCCGTCTTCACGACCTCGACCACCTCGCCCGGCGTCAGCGAGAAGAGTTCGCCGGTTCCGCCCGCCACGATGAGGCCGGCCACCGGATAGGAAGAGAGCCATTCGAGATGGGCGGCGAAGGGCTTCGGCGCGAAACGGTCCTCGGCATCGAAGGGGGTGACCGGGAAGGACAGGAGGCCGTTGCGGATGATCTCGCGCAGGTCGGTCGGGTGGATCATGATGTTCTCCTCAAGTTCGGTTGCGCCGGTTTTCCGGCAGAAGCGCGGCGGGACATTCTGGTGAGGACGGGCATCGCCGGGCGCACGCGTCCTCCCGGCCGGAACGGGACGTCCCGGCCGTGCAATGGCTTCGGTGCCGTGGTGGGCGGCGGGCCTAGCGGCCGTTCGCCGCCCGCCATTCGGCAAAGAGCGAAAGGTTGGCCTCGTCGGTCGCCGGGTAGAGCCCGATGATCGTGTGCCCCGCCTTCACCCG
This sequence comes from uncultured Shinella sp., assembly GCA_946481465.1. The sequence continues at coordinate 7,395 of CAMLOC010000108.1, forward strand.
CTCGACGACGAAATCCTCGTAGGCGGTCATCTCGACGGCCTCGTCTGCGATCTCGTCGGCAATCTCCGCGGGAATGATGATGACGCTGTCGTCGTCGCCCACCACCACGTCGCCGGGGAAGACCGCGACGTCGCCGCAGCCGATCGGCACGTTGATGTCGATCGCCTCGTGCAGCGTCAGGTTCGTCGGGCTGGAGGGGCGGTTGTGGTAGGCGGGAATGTCGAGCTCGCCGATCACCATGGAATCGCGGAAGCCGCCGTCGGTGACCACCCCTGCCCCGCCGCGGGCCATCAGCCGCGTGATCAGGATATCGCCGGCCGAGGCCGCGCGCGGGTCCTTGCGGCTGTCCATGACGAGCACATGCCCTTCGGGGCAGGTCTCGATGGCGAGGCGCTGCGGGTGCTTCGGATCGCGGAAGACGGACATCGGGTTGCGGTCCTCGCGTGCCGGCATGTAGCGCAGCGTGAAGGCCGGGCCCACCATGTTGCGCCCCTTCGCGCGGACGGGACGCACATCCTGGATCGTCTGGTTCCTGAGGCCGCGCTTGTAGAGCGCCGAGCAGAGCGTGGCGACGGAAACGCCCCGCAGCTTTTCACGGGTTTCGGGTTTCATCTGTCCTCCTCAATCGCCGAAGCGGCGGGTTTCAACGGTCCAGTCGCGCGCCTTGCCGGTGAGGCTGCAGCCGAGGCCCGGCCGCGGCGGCACGATCATCCGCCCGTCCCGGATCTCCAGCTCCTCGTTGAAGAGCGGGGCGAGCCAGTCGAAATGCTCCACCCAGGGCTCGTGCGCATAGGCGGCGGCGAGGTGCAGGTGGATCTCCATCGCGAAATGCGGCGCAAGGCGCATGCGCTTGGCCTCGGCCTGGGTGCAGATGCGCAGGAACGGCGTGATGCCGCCGACCCGCGGCGCATCCGGCTGGATGAAATCGACGGCATCCGCCCGGATCAGCGCCATGTGCTCGTCGGCGCTCGCCAGCATCTCGCCGGTGGCGATGGGCGTCGCCAGCTCGCGGGCCAGCGCCGCATGCCCCTCGGCGTCATAGGCATCCAGCGGCTCCTCGATCCATTCGAGGTTGAGCGGCTCGACCAGCCGGCCGAAACGCAGCGCCGTCGTGCGGTCCCATTGCTGGTTGGCGTCGACCATCAGCGGGGCGCGGCCGGCAAGATGGCTGGTGACCGCATCGAGGCGCCTCAGGTCCTCCATCGGGTCGGGCTGGCCGACCTTGATCTTGATACCCCCGATGCCGGCGGCAAGCGACCG
>CAMLOC010000109.1 GCA_946481465.1 uncultured Shinella sp.
AGCTTGTCACCACGCGCAAGATTTCGGTTCTGCTCGTGGAGCAGAACCTCGGCCTCGTAGAGGCCGCCGCCGATCGCTTTGCCATCATGGTCAAGGGCGAGATCGTCCACAAGGGCGTGCCCGCAGAACTCAGGGACGAGGCCCTGCTTCAGAGATACCTGTCGGTCTGAAGCCGGAAGACTGTTCAACAAGAAAGAAAGGGGAATAACATGACATCCAGGTTGATCACGCGCCGAACGGCCCTCAAGACATTCGGGGCTGGCGTTGCCGCAACAGCTTCGCTTTCGCTCGGCATGCCGAGTATCCTTCGTGCCCAGGAAGGGCCGATCAAGCTCGGTTTCCTGTCCGGCCTTACGGGCCTCGAAACCATCCTCGGCGAAACCCAGCTAAATTGCTTCAACCTCGCGATCAGCGAGATCAACGATGCCGGTGGTATCGCTGGGCGCCAGATCGACGTCACGGTCGAAGACGACCAGACGACGACGCGCGGCGCCATCGACAAGGCCCGCAAACTCGTCAACGACGACGAGGTCGATGCCATCATCGGGCTGATAGCGAGCCTGACGCACGTCGCTGCCCGCAGCGTCACGACGCCGGCCAAAAAGCTGCTGATGTATACGACCTATTATGAAGGCGAGGTCTGCGAGCGTTATTTCTTCTCGACCGGCCAGGTACCAAACCAGCAGATCGCACCCTCCGTCGAGTGGCTGACCGCGAACGAAGGCAAGACGACCTATATCATCGGCTCGGACTACGTCTGGCCGCGCAAGAGCGCGGAGGAGGTACAGACCGCACTGGAGGCCCGGGGCGGAAAGGTTCTGGGCGCCGAGTTCCTGCCTTTCGGCACGCAGGATTTTGGTCCCGTTTTCGATCGGCTGAAATCCGCCAATCCAGACTTCGTCTGGGTCATGGTTGCCGGCAACGATCTGATTACGTGCCTCAAGCAGTACAAGAGTTTCGGCTTCAAGCAGCAGCTGTTCTCCAATGGCCTTGACGAAAGCTTTTCCTTTTTCCATCCGGAATTGACGGCCGGCACGCTCTCCAACCAGGCCTATTTCATGGGTCTCGAAAACGAGAAGAACGCGTCGTTCAAGAAGGCCTATGCCGGCATGTTCGGTGCTGACAAGCCGATCAACGCGATCGGCGAGGCCGCCTATGATGCCGTCTACCTCTACAAGGCCGCCGTCGAGAAGGCGGGGACGACCGAGACAGAGGCCGTGATCGATGCGCTTCGCCAGGTCGAGTTCGACGCGCCGCAAGGCAAGGTGAACTTCGCTGCCAACAACGTCCTGCGATCGAACAGCCTGCTTGCCCGCGGCAACGAGAAGGGCCAGTGGGATATCGTCGAGAATTTCGGGCAGATCGATCCGGATGTCGCCACTTGCCGTCTTTGAGAGGTGACATGGATCTATTCGAAGAGACGCTTGCCGCTACTGCGACGGCTGCCACGGCAGCCGTCATCCGGGGCGATGTCCGGGCCGAGGACCTCGTCTCGCATTTCGTGGCGCGCATAGCAGAACGAAACGACGCGATCGGCGCAGTGCGCTTTACGGCGGCGGACGAGGCATTGGAAGCGGCGCGAGAAGTGGACCGGCGGCGGGAGGCGGGCGGCCCCCTTCCACCGCTGGCGGGCCTGCCGATCGTCGTCAAGGAAAATTGCGACACGGTCGGCGCCGCCTGTTCGGCCGGTCTGCCATTCAGGGCGGGACATCGGCCAACCGTGGATGCACCGGCGGTCGCCCGGCTGCGCGAGGCGGGTGCGATAATCCTGGGGGTTTCGGTCAGCGATCCCGGTGCTTTTGGCGTGCGGACCGTGGACGTTACGCATCCGTATGATCCGGCGCTCACCGTCGGCGGTTCAAGCGGCGGCTCGGCGGCAGCCCTTGCAGCGGGTTTTTGCTTGGGCGCAATCGGCACAGACACTGGCGGGTCGATCCGCATACCCTCCGCCTGCTGCGGTACGGTCGGACTGAAGCCGAGTTTCGGAGCATTGCCGATGGACGGCATCCATCCGCTCATTCCCTCGCTCGACCATGTCGGCCCCATGGCGAAGACAGTGGGGGACGTGCGTCTGTTGTGGGATGCGCTCAACGGCGGCGTGGCGGATCGCGGCGCCGTGCGATCCGTCGGTTTCGATCCTCGCTGGATGCGGGACGCGGATGGCATCATTGGCGACGCTTTCAATGCCGTACTCGACCGTCTCACGCGCGGCGGCGTGGTGGTGACGGAGGTGCAACTGCCGAATCTCGACGAAATCCTGGAGATGCACGGTCGCATCTTCTTTGTCGAAGGCGCCGCCTATCATCATGCGCATTTCGGGGCGGAAATCGCGGATTATCCCGCCATGGCGAGGGAATGGTTTGAAATCGCAGGACGGATGCCGGTCTCGGATTATGTGGAAGCGTGTATACGACGCGTCCGGTTCACACGCATCGTCGATCATCTGCTTGAGGAAAACGACCTCATCCTGACGCCGGCACTGTCGGTGCTGCATCCGCGCAAGGATGCTGACGAACTCTTGGTGAACGGGCAGCCACGCGATTTCACGCTCGCATTGGTCCGGCAGACCTGCCTGTTCAACCACACCGGTCATCCTGCTCTGGTCATGCCGATGAAAACGGGGACCGCTTTGCCTCCCGGTCTGCAAGTCGTTGGTCGACGTGGCGACGAAAGCCGGATTCTGCGTTTTGCCGAAATGTTTGAACGTGGGTCCGGTTGATCGATCCACAAATATTCCCGGGACAGGCTCGCAAGCGTTCCGGGCTGGTCCGATAAGGATATCGCCAACCTTCGAGGTATCGGTGGTGTCTGGATGAGGGAAGCGAGGGGGCGGAAGTCCGTGCCCCGCCGGACCTGTCATGCCCGGCGAGGTTACGGTGTCCGCAGTCTTCAGTTAATCGCATTCTTGTAGAAATTCGTCTCGACGTCCGCCATATCGACGGCCTCCAGATCGGTCGGCAGCGCATGACCGTCGGCATCCGCGTGGACTTTCGCCTTGTCGAAGTCGTTCGCCTCGGCGATGAATTCGTTGGTGACGTAGCGGGCGGTGTCGATGTCCATGCTCGACTGACCGATCGTCTTGAGAATCTTGAAGAAATTGTCCCAGGCCGGAATGTTGTGCTCTCCCCAACCCGCACGCGCCGCCATGTCGCCCTTGAAGGTGCGGTGGATTTGCAGCAGGCTTTCGGTACCGGCGCGCGGGCCGTAGTTGGCCTTCGTGGTGGGCAGCGCCTTGAAGACGATGTCGGCGGCGGCGCGCGGATTGCGGTCAGCGAATTCGCTGCCCATGGCCCAGCCGCGAAGGTATTTCTTCAGGACCGCCAGACGGTCGGGGTCTTCCATATCGGCCCGGCGCACGACCAGCGAATTGGAGGGGAGCGGCGAGCCGCGCATGCCGAGCCAGTAATCGAAGTCCAGCCCCTTGGCTCCAAGGTCTGCGCGCAGTCCTTCCCAGGCAAGGCAGGCATCGCCCTGGCCTTCGGCAAGCGCCGTGGTCCAGGTCGGCCACCCCGCCTCGATATAGTTGATCTTCTTTGGATCGACGCCAATGGCCGCGAACATCGGATCGCATATCGACTGCCACGCGGCCGAGCCCAGCAGCACTGTCTTGCCTTCCAGTTCTTTGAGATCCTTCACCCCGTCCCCCTTGCGGAAGGCGATGTTGAAAAGGTCGAGGAAGCCGCTGCCGAACACCGAGACGACCTCCATGCCCGCATTCACCGCGAAGGAAAGGACGCCCGGCGAGGGGAAGCCCACATCGGCCTGTTCGACGGCGAGGAATTTCACGACAGAGGTCCCGTCGGCGGGGCCTGGCTCCATCGCGGTCTCGACGCCGAGATCGCCGAAGTAGCCCCGCTCCCTGGCTACCCAGTAGGGATAGTCGTCCATGACCTCGATGGTGCCGCGCGGCGAAATCCAGGTGAAGGGCGAGGTGTAGGGCGCGGCGTGCGCTTTGCCTGGCGGCATGAGGCCACTGCCCAGAACGGTGGTCGTCACAAGGCCGCTTGCGCTGACTTGCAGCAGTCGCCGGCGTGTCATCGGTAGTTGGTGGGCCATCAGGTCTCCTCCCATGGTGGTTGGGCCGCAATGCTTGCGATGTACGGGGCGAACGCGGCTTTTCGCCCTCGCCGGTCAGCTTTCCCAGCCAGCCAGTTTCTTTCCGAGCCAGAAGAAGAAGGCGTAGATCGTGATCCCGGTGACGGCGAGAATCAGGATGCAGGCGAAGAATTCCGGCATGCGAAGCGTCGACGAGTAGGTGGTGAGACGGCTGCCGAGGCCGAAACCGCCGCCCGACATTTCCGCGCCGACGGCAGTGATCATGCCGAAGATCGCCCCGATCATCAGGCCGACGATCACCATGGGCATCGCCATGGGGATGCGGATCTTGGTGAAGATCTGCAGGGTCGAGGCGCCGCAGGACCGCGCGAGCGCGATCTTCATCCTGTCGACCCGCCGGAATCCCGTTGCCGCGTTGATCATGACCATGGGGCCGGAAGCAAGCGCGACGGCGATGATCCTCGGCGCGAAACCGAAGCCGAAATTCAGGATCAGCAGCGGCACCAGCGCCAGCATGGGCGTCGTGACCAGCAGCAGGATGTAGGGCGTGATCACCTTCTCCACGAAGGGAAACTGTGTGATGACGGCCGCAAGGGCGAGCCCGATCGACGCGCCGATGGCATAGCCGGAGACGAGCTCGATCAGGGTATAGGCGTAGTGTTCGCCGATCGTCGCGATCTCGGGTGATGGGAACACCGCGGCGATGGCCGAGGGCGTGGGCAGGATGAACTGCGGCACCTGCATCAGCCGCAGCAGAAGCTCTCCGCCGCCGATGACGACGATTGCCACGGCGAGGATTGCCGCGACCTCGCGTGCGCCTTGACCGCCGAGGCCGTTCGCCAGGCCCGTCGGGTTCGTAATGCCGGTTCCGTTCGTCTGGGTGGTCTCGCCCATTGTGTGCCTCATACCGCTTTGGCAACCGCAGGCCTTGCCGGCGGCTGGTGCTGGATTTCGTGCTTGATCATGTTCACGAGGTCGAAGAAGTCGCGCGTTTCCATAAGGTCCAGGGAACGCGGCCGCGGGAAAGGCACGTCGATGACCCGGGCGATCCGGCCCGGGCGCGCGCTCATGATGTAGACCTTGTCGGCCAGGAAGACCGCCTCGGCGATGGAATGCGTGATGAGGATCACCGTCTTGCGGGATTCCAGCCAGATCTCCTCGACCAGCTTGTTCATCTCGTCGCGGGTGAAGGCATCCAGGGCGCCGAAGGGCTCGTCCATCAGGAGCACGGAGGGATCGCTGGCAAGCGCCCGCACGATGGAGGCGCGCTGCTGCATGCCGCCCGACAGTTCGCGTGGCATCCTGTCGCCGAAGCCGCCAAGCCCGACCCGTTGCAGCAAGGTGTCGATCCGCCCGGCATCGGGACGTCGTCCGCGGATTTCGAAGGGCAGTTCGATATTCTTGCGGATCGTCCGCCAGGGAAGAAGGTTCGCTTCCTGGAACATCATGCCGATGCTCGGGTGCGGTTCCGTGATCCATTCCTCGCCCAGTGCAATCGCGCCGGAGGTCAGCCTGTGCAGTCCGGCGATAGACCACAGGAGGGTTGTCTTGCCGCAACCCGAAGGGCCAACGACCGAGATGAATTCTCCCGGCCGGACGGTGAGGTCGACACCCTTGAGCGCGTGAACCTCGCCCGATTGCGTGCGATAGGTTTTGGTGGCGCTTCGGACATTCAACGCCTTGTCGGTGGTTTTCTGCATCTTGGTCGCGTCCTCCCGGCGCGGTTTCCGGGCATGCCTCCTCGATCCCCGAAGCGAATGTGCCGGGGCGTCGGAGTGTCCGGATTGATAAAGCTTCAGGCCGCCAGCAATTCACCGAGATATTGGTCGACCTGCTGCATGTAGCCCGGTTCGAAGCCGTTCAGGCCCATATGGCCTTCGGGGGAGCGGATCACCCGGAGCAGGGCATTCGGCACGAGCGCACAGTCGGCCTCGCATTCGTGCGGCGGAAAGAACTGGTCATGGCTGATCGGCATGATCATCGCCTTCGCCGAGATGCGGGCCAACGCTTTCGCCAGATCGCCACCAGAATGCCGCGATACGTCGGCCCGCTGCCATTTGTGCATTTGGCTCAGGAGGGCATTGGGATCCATCGGCTCGAAATAGGCCTTCATAACGCCGTTTATGAAGTCGTCCAGGGACGACATTCCGACCACACTGCGCCAGCGTTCCTCTTGGTAGAACTCAGCGGACCAGCCGAGCACGGCAACGATCCGTGCCATCCGGTCCATGCCGTCGCGCACGTCGAGGCCGGAAGCATTCCAGCCGCCGTTCCAGCGCGGATCGGAGGTGATCGCCTCTTTCAGGCTTTCGACGAATATCCTCTGGTGCAGCGAGATGCGCGCGGTCGCTGCGATGGGGGCGACCCGCTCGACCATTTCGGGATGCGCCACCGCCCATTCGTAGGCCTGCTGGCCGCCCATCGACCCACCCACGACGAGGGCCAGCCGCTCGATGCCGAAGCGCTCCGTCAGCAGTCGGTACTGCGCGCGCACGTCGTCCCCGATACTGAGCTTCGGAAATTTGCCCATGGCTTGCGGCGCGGGCATGTTTTGCGGCGAAGACGACACGCCGCTACCGAGCTGGTCTACGATGACGATGAAGTAGCGGTCGGGATCGAGGGCGTGACCTTCGCCGACATAGACGTCCTGCATGACCTTGCCGGTACCGGAAAACCACGTCGTCACAAGCACGGCATTGGATTTTTCTGCGTTGAGCGTTCCGAAAGTCCGGTAGGCCAGCTTGGCACCCCGTAGCGTCTCGCCACTCTCCAGGAGCAGATCCTGCAGGTCGTGAAGCTTGAAATCGCCCTGCATGGCAGGGGCGTAGAAAGGGTTCTGGATCATCGGCTCACCCCCGCTTCAGGCCGGCGGCGACAGCATCGGGATGCGCGGGTACATAGGCCCGGTCCCGACCTTTCCATTTCGATCATCTCGTCTCCTCCCTTGATGCCTGCACACGAATTGATGTGCGCACCTCAATGGATATCAGCGAGACCCTTGCGCCTTCCATTGCGAATATTCGCGATGCCGGCGGATGCCGGCAGGATGCGGCATTGCGCAGTCTGAAATATTGATATTGTTCGTGATTTTTGCTGGGAAGCTAGAAGTCTCTAATGTTCCGGCAGGTCGATCCGCGCGAGCAGGCTGACGAGGGCGGATGTGCTGGAAACGCCGATCTTCTGCCGGATGCTTCTGAGTTGGTGGTCGATGGTCGAGAATGACCGGCCGCGAAGCTGGGCGATTTCCTTGTAGCTGAGGCCCTTTGCTACGAGCCGTGCGACCTCGGCTTCCGAGGTCGTGAGCGTCGCCACCGAAACGCCTTCCGCCAAACGGCTGCCGCCCTCCGCGCGTTCGCGCCGGTGCGCGTGATCGTCGATCGCCTTGGAAACGGCGATGATCGGCCCGAGGACATCGGCCACCGTCTGCTCGAAGCAGTCGTAGATATCAGAGTCATGCGGCGCGAAATGTTCGGTCCAGTCGGCGCATATCAGGCCGTAGCTGCCGCCGGCGGCGCGAAGCGCGCCCCCGAACTTCGTTTTCGTCCGCGCCTTCGAAAGCCGTTGCCGCAATCGCATCTGAACGCGGCGATCCTGCTTGATGTCGGCGAAGATCACGGGGCGGGGCGCCAGCCACATCGCCTGCATGACCGGATCGCGGTTGTCCACTGCCGGCCCGCCCAGGGTCGGCACGTCATAGTCCGTATCCTTGGCTTCGGCGTAGCTGGGGAAGTATTCTTTGGCCTGCTGTGCGCCGAAGCCGGCATCCACCCGGTGGCATCCAAGTTCGGCCCGCAGCCAATTGGTGGCCAGGGACCAGCAGGCAGGCAAGTCGTCGAGACGCAGAAGCATGTGAGCAGCCAGGTCGCGGGCTCGCCTCTGACGGACGAAAGTGCCCTCAAGCAGCTGGGTCCGCAACCGTTGCTGCGCCGCAAAGATATCACCACAGAAGCCATCGGCAATGACCAGGGTCTCCCACCGTCGCGGATTTCCTGCATCGAACAAGGTGCTTCTCCTCAGGTTCCCGGAGCGTGTCGGTGTTTACAACATAGTCCGTCGCGGGTGGATCATCGAGGCATCGGAAGCATTATTCCAGGCCTCTGCGGAGTCAAACGGAAGTTGGCGTTCCGGAGCGTGGCTGCCATCAGTGACTTTCAGAGGTTTTCCCGAAGAAGAACCTCGATCCGTATGCGTTCCTGCGCTGCAAGAGGTTCGCGCGCGTCGGCGCGCGCCCTCATGATGCGGATCGCACTTCGCACGGCATGGCCGGGATCTTGCGCGATGACCGCATCGACCCGATCGCTGCGTAGGGCCTCCTCGCTATAGGGTGTCCGCTCGTGCACGATGACGGCTAGGTCGAGAAGATCGATGTTTGCGCCAATTGCCGTCAGCGGAATACGCGCTTCAGAGCTAAGTACATAAACGGCAACGACGTCTGTATTGGCGCCGAGCACACGGCTGACGATCTCGTTCGTTCGCCGCTCGTCGGCGTGCGTTTCAATCGTCGGCAGAGGGTGGAGATGGGGAAACCGCTCGTTAATCACGGTATCGAAACCGTGCCGTCGATGAATG
>CAMLOC010000110.1 GCA_946481465.1 uncultured Shinella sp.
CCGGCGCGCATCTGCTGGGTCGGCCTCGGCGACCGTCATCGCCTCGGCCTTGCCTTCAACGAGATGGTGAAGAACGGCGAGCTGAAAGCCCCCGTCGTCATCGGCCGCGACCACCTCGATTCGGGCTCCGTCGCCTCGCCGAACCGCGAGACCGAAGCCATGAAGGACGGGTCTGACGCCGTGTCCGACTGGCCGCTGCTCAATGCCCTCCTCAACACCGCCTCGGGCGCGACCTGGGTGTCGCTCCACCATGGCGGCGGCGTCGGCATGGGCTTCTCGCAGCATTCGGGCGTCGTCATCTGCTGCGACGGCACGGATGAAGCCGCCGAGCGCGTCGGCCGCGTCCTGTGGAACGACCCGGCGACCGGCGTCATGCGCCACGCCGACGCGGGCTACGACATCGCGCTCGACTGCGCCCGCGAAAAGGGCCTGCGCCTGCCGGGCATCCTCGGCAACTGATCGAACCATCGGGGCGGCATTCCATGCCGCCCCATTCCATTCGTACCTACGGGGGAGGATCCCATGACAGACATCACCAGCCAGCAGGGCGGCTCGCGCGCCGGCGCCGGCCTCAAGCTCGTTCTCTTCAGCTTCATCGGCATCTTCCTCTTCTTCGTTCCCGTGACGATCGCCGAGAAATCCACGATCCTGCTGGACCACGCGGCAACGGCGCTGGCGACACAACTTCGCCCCGTCGCCATCGCCTTCGTCATGGCCCTGATCGCCTACGGCGCTATCGGCCCCTTCATCCGGGGCACCTGGAACAGGAACCTCACCGACACGATCTTCTCGATCTTGCGGGTGCTGGGCCTCGTGCTCGCCGGCATGTATCTCGCCGGCATCGGGCCGGAGAGCTTCTTCACGCCGGACATGCTGCCCTTCCTGTTCGACAAGCTCGTGCTCTCCGTCGGCCTGATCGTGCCGATCGGCGCGCTGGCGCTCGCCTTCCTCATCGGTTACGGCCTGCTGGAATTCACCGGCGTTCTCGTGCAGCCCGTCATGCGGCCGATCTGGCGCACGCCCGGCTGGTCGGCGATCGACGCCGTCGCCTCCTTCGTCGGCAGCTATTCGCTCGCCCTTCTCATCACCGACCGCGTCTTCAAGGAAGGCAAGTACACGGTCCGCGAAGCGGTCATCATCGCCACCGGCTTTTCCACCGTTTCCGCCACCTTCATGATCATCGTCGCCAAGACGCTCGGCCTGATGGGCAACTGGAACCTCTATTTCTGGACGACCTTCGTCGTCACCTTCGTGGTTTCCGCCATCACCGCCCGTCTCTGGCCGATTGCCGGCAAGGACCATCCGGCCGATCGCGACCAGCCGCTTCCTGCCGGAAAATCCCGCATGCGGACGGCGATCGACGTCGGCCTGGACCAGGCACAGGCGGCGCCCGCCCTGCCCTCCCTGCTGCGCGATACCTTCATCGACGGCCTGCGCATGGCCTCGCTGATCCTGCCGAGCATCATGGCGGTCGGCCTGCTGGGCCTGCTTGCAGCGAAGTACACGCCGATCTTCGATGTGCTCGGCCTCGCCCTCTATCCCTTCACCTGGATCGCCCGGTTCGCCGATCCCATGCTTGCGGCGAAGTCGCTGGCCTCGGGCCTGGCGGAAATGTTCCTGCCGGCCATTCTGCTGAAGGATGCGGATATCGCGCTGAAATTCGTCGCCGCGGTCGTCTCGGTCAGCCAGGTCCTGTTCCTGTCGGCCTCGATCCCCTGCGTTCTGGCGACCTCGATACCGCTCTCCTTCCGCGACCTGATCGTCATCTGGTACATCCGCACGGCGCTCAGCATCCTCGTCACGGCACCGATCGCCTGGCTCGCCATCTCCATGGGCTGGCTCGCCTGATGGTGCGTCTCTACCGCAACGCCGATCATCGCCGCATGCCGTGGAAGAACGGCGGCGGCGAGACGGTCGAGGTGATCGTCCATCCGGAAGGCGCGAGCCTTTCGGATTTCGGCTGGCGCGTCAGCATGGCGCGCGTGGCGGGCGACGGGCCGTTCTCGGTCTTCCCCGGCATCGACCGCACGCTGGCCGTGCTTTCGGGCGACGGCATGGCGCTGTCGATCGAAGGGCTCGGCGAGAGGCTGCTGACGCCCGCCTCCGCGCCGCTGGCCTTCCCGGCAGATGCGCCGACGACGGCGCGCCTCACGGGCGGGCCGATCACCGACCTCAACGTGATGACCCGGCGCGGCGCCTTCCGGCACAGGCTGACGCATCACGTCGCCCGTGGCGCGCTGGCGCTGCCGGAGGTGGCGGGCGAGCGCCTGCTGCTGGCGCCGGAACCGCTCGGCGTTTCCACGCCGGACGGGCTCGTCGGGCTCCAGCCGCTCGACGCGCTCGTGCTGGAGGGCGCGCCGGCGGCAGAGGTCGTGCCGGCCGGCGAGCAAGCGGCCTTCTATCTGGTGGAAATCATCCGGGACTGACCCCTTGATTTCCTTGTCCGCCCCGTAGCGGAGTGCTACCTCCCGACACCTTCGCTCATCAAGCATTTGTCGGGAGAAATTTTCATGAGACATCGCAAATTCGGCCGCACGGGTTTCACCACCACGGATATCGGCTTCGGCGCCTGGCAGATCGGCGGCGCCTGGGGTGATGTCAGCGAGGCGGACGGCCGCGCCGCTCTCAACGCCGCGCTCGACGCCGGCATGTCCTTCATCGACACCGCCGACGTCTATGGCGACGGCCGCTCGGAAAAGATCATCGCCGACGTCCTGAAGGATCGCGGCGGCCAGCGCCCGATGGTGGCCACCAAGGCCGGGCGCCGGCTTTCCCCGCATGTCGCCGACGGCTACACCAAGGAAAACCTCGAAGGCTTCATCGACCGCAGCCTGAAGAACCTCGGCGTCGAGCGCCTCGACCTCGTGCAGCTTCATTGCCCGCCGACGGAGGTCTACTACCGGCCGGAGGTCTTCCACGCGCTGGAAGAGATCAAGGCCGCCGGCAAGATCGCCAATTACGGCGTCAGCGTCGAGAAGGTCGAGGAGGCGCTGAAGGCGATCGAATATCCCGGCGTCACCAGCGTGCAGATCATCTACAACATGTTCCGCCAGCGCCCGGCGCAGCTCTTCTTCAAGGAAGCCGCCCGTCGCCAGGTCGCCGTCATCGCCCGCGTGCCGCTGGCAAGCGGCCTGCTCTCGGGCAAGATCACGCGGGACACCGCGTTCGCCGCCGACGACCACCGCAACTTCAACCGCCAGGGCGATGCCTTCGATGTCGGCGAGACCTTTGCCGGCGTGCCCTTCGAGACCGGCCTCCAGGCCGTCGAGGAGATCCGCGCGCTGGTGCCGGCCGGCACCGCCATGGCTGCCTTCGCGCTGCGCTGGATCCTGATGGCCGATGCGGTCAGCGTCGTCATCCCGGGCGCGCGCAACGCCGCCCAGGCCGAGGCGAATGCCCGGGCCGCAAGCCTGCCGGCGCTTTCGGACGAGGTGATGGAAGCGGCGCGCGAGGTCTATTACCGGCTCGTCGCGCCGCATGTGCACGACCGCTGGTAGGCCGCTGCACTTCCCGCATTTGCATACGAAACGGGCGCCTCAAGGGCGCCCGTTCTGTTTTCAAGCCTCGCTTGCCGGCGTCGTCGCCGACCCCGCCACCCGGGTGGTGTCGCGGTCCTTCCACCAGCGGCTGAGGAAGAGCAGGATCGGGCCGCCGATATAGATCGACGAGGTCGTCGCGACGATCACGCCGAACAGCATCGGCCAGGCGAAGGGCTTGACCGTGTCGCCGCCCCAGATCGCCATCGGCAGCAGCGAGACCGCCACGGCGACCGAGGTGAAGATGCATCGCATGATCACCTGGTTGATCGACAGGTCGATCAGGTCCGAGAACGGCATCGACTTGTACTTGCGCAGGTTCTCGCGCATGCGGTCGTAGACGACGACCTTGTCGTTGACCGAGTAGCCGATCAGCGTCAGCACGGCGGCGATGGCCGTCAGGTTGAAGTCGATCTGCATCAGCGAGAAGAAGCCGATCATCTTGGTGATGTCCAGGAGCAGCGTCGCGATGGCGCCCACGGCGAAGTGCCATTCGAAACGCCACCAGATGTAGATCAGGATCGCCAGCATGCCGAGGCCGACGGCAAGGAAGCCGGAGCGGGCAAGCTCGGTCGAAACCGTCGGGCCGACCACTTCTGTGCGCTCGAAGCTGGCGTCCGTGATCACTTCGGCCACGCCGTCGCGGATCTTCTGGAGCGCTGCGGTCTGCGCCTCTTCGCCGCCCGGCTGGCGCTGGACGCGCACGAGGACGGACGTGCCCTGGCCGAATTCCTGCAAGGCCACTTCACCGAGATTGAGGCCCTCCATCTTCTCGCGCAACGGGGCAAGGTTGATCGGCGTCTTCGACGTCGCCTCGACCTGGATGCCGCCGACGAAGTCGATGCCGTAGTTAAGGCCCGGCGTGAAGAACAGGATGACCGAGCTGATCGAGATGAAGGCCGACATGCCGATCGCGATATAGCGGCCGCGCATGAAGGAGAAGCTGGGGATCGCCCAGACCTGGCCGAAGATCGAATGGATGTCGATCTTCTTCATCTTGCGGCGGATGACCACCTCGCGCATCAGCAGGCGCACGAAGGTGATGGAGGTGAACATCGAGATCGCAAGGCCGATGATCATGGTGATGGCGAAGCCGCGCACCGGGCCGGAGCCGAACATGAAGAGCAGGATCATGCCGACCATGGTCGTCATGTTGCCGTCGACGATGGTGGCGTAGGCCTTGTTGAAGCCGACGTCGAGCGCCTTCATGGCCCCCGCTCCCGCCGCCGTCTCTTCGCGGATACGGGCGTTGATCAAGATGTTGGCGTCGACGGCCATGCCGATGCCGAGGATGATGCCGGCGATGCCGGGCAGGGTCAGCGTCGAGCCGAGAAGGCCGAGAAGGCCGATCGTCAGCACGGTGTGCAGCACGAGGCCGAGATTGGCGATGAGGCCCCAGGAGCCGTAGAGCACCTGCATCAGCACGACGACGGCGGCAAGGCCGGCAAGACCCGTATAGAGGCCCATGCGGATCGAGTCGGAGCCGAGGTTCGGGCCGACGGTGCGCTCCTCGATGATGGTGAGCGGGGCCGGCAGCGCGCCGGAGCGCAGCAGCGCGGAAAGAACGGTCGCTTCCTGCGGGTTGAAGTTGCCGGAGATCTGGCCCTGGCCGCCGATGATCGGCTCGCGGATGACCGGCGCCGTCAGCACCTTGCCATCGAGGACGATGGCGAAGGGCTTTCCGACATTGGCCTGGGTGATCTCCGCGAACTGGCGGGCGCCGGTCGAATCGAAGCTGAACGAGACGATCGGCTCGTTCGTGCGCTGGTCGAAGCCGGCCTTGGCATCCGCAAGGCGATCGCCCGAAATGGCGACGCGCTCTTCCACGGCATATTTGCCGGGATCGTTGGCGCCGGGCAGGATCATCACGCCGCGCGGGGCGACGCCGTTCGGATCCACGGTCTGGTCGACCATGTGGAAGCTCATCTGCGCGGTCGAGCCGAGCAGCTGGCGCAGGCGCGTCGGGTCCTGCAGGCCGGGGAGCTGGACGAGGATGCGGTCGCCGCCGACGCGCTGGATGAGCGGCTCGGCGACGCCGACCTGGTCGACGCGGCGGCGGATGATCTCGAGGCTCTGCTCGACGGCGGCCGACATGCGCTCGTTGATGCCGGCTTCCGTCAGCGTGACGTTGATCAGGTTGCCGCTGGAGGCCACATCGATATCGGCGCTGCCGGCGGAAAAGCCGAGCGTCGTCGTCGGCGTCGCGAGCTTGCGCACTTCCGGCAGGATCTTGTCGAGCGTCGCCTGGTCGGGCAGCGTGATCGTCAGCGTCGTGCCGTTGAGGCGGGCGGCCGAGGCGCGCTCGCCGGCGGTGCGCAGGATCGCGCGCGTATCGTTCAGCAGCACGTCCATGCGCGCCTTGCGCAGCGCGGCCGCGTCGACCTCCAGCACGAGGTGCGAGCCACCCTTCAGGTCGAGGCCGAGGGTGACGGGATTGGCGGGCAGGTAACTCCCGAATTTGGCTTGCTGTTCAGGCGTCAGCACGTTGGGCACGGCCGCGAGCACCCCGAAGAGGATGACCGCGATATAGACCAACAATGCCCATTTGGAGGTTTTCATGGGTTTGTTCCATCTAGACTGCCGGACGGGCGCGACATGAAGTCGGCGCCGTCCGCGGGATTCGGAATTTCGAACGAATGGCGCGGCGCTCAGGGACGCCACAGGGCCTCAGGCGGCGAGAGCCGGAGGCGCGCGGCTGCGGAAGGACGCGGGCCCCAGGCGCAGGGGCGCCGCATCGTCGGCAGCAAGGAAGACCACCGCGACGGCGGTCTCGAAAGGATAGAGCACGACACCGGCGCCGGCAACGAGCGCCTTGCCGGCGGCGTCGCCCTCCGGCAGGCCGCTCTTGGCCTTGGCGACGCGCCGCTCCGCATGGCCGCTCGCCGGGAACCACAGGTCGTCGCCGGCGGCCGAGAGCGGCGACGGCGCGACCCCGCCCGCGGCGGTGGCCGGCGGCGGATGGCCGCTGCCTGCGGCGCTGTCGGGCAGGGAAAATTGCGAGAGGAACAGGGTGACGAGCAGCACGAGGAAGCCGAGGGGCGCAAAACCCCGCTCCCGGATCGTCGCTTCTCTACCGGTCCTCAACGTCATATCCGTCCGTTTCTTCAGGGCGGGGCGCCGCGCGAAGCAGGCTTCGCAGCAATGCCGATGGTGCGCCAAGAACCACTTACCACCGGCCAAGTCAAGTTTCGGCCCCGACGCCTGCCTTCCTCCCTGACGTTTCAGCCCTCACAATTCATGGATCGCGACGTCGGGGCAGGCCTTTTTCGCAAGATCGCAGAGATGTTCGTGATGGGTGAGGTAGATCACCTGCCCGCCCATCGCCATCGCCGCCATCACCGTCAGGGCATTGAGCGCGCGTCGGTCGTCGAAGGTCTCCATGATGTCGTCGGCGATGAAGGGCACGATCTCGCGGCTTGCGGCGATCTCGTGATAGCCCGCCACGCGCAGCGCCAGATAGAGCTGGAAGCGCGTGCCCTTGGACAGGTCCTTCGCCAGTTTCGAGCCGCCCGAGGCGGCGTTGACCACCAGGAACTCGCTGTCCTTTTCGAGGATGGTCGACAGGCCGGTATATTCGCCGGCCGTGATGTCGCGGAAGGTGCGTGAGGCGCGCTCCATCATCGCGCTGCGATGGCGCTCGCGATAGAGCCGTAGCGCCTGTTCGGCCGCAAGGATGCCGGCGCGCGTTGCCAGGTAGCGCCGCGACTTCTCCGCAAGGTCGATCAGCACCGTGCGGCGCCGCTCCTCCAGCACCGCCGCCTCGTCGCTGCCGGCGACCCTTGCCAGCGCCTCCTCTGCCCGCGCCCGCAGGAGATGCTGCTCCTGCACCGCGCGGTCGAGCTCATCCAGCCGCGCGGAAAGGCCGTCCTTCTCCGCCGCAAGCTGGTCGTCGTCGACGGCCGCCAGCAGCGCCTCGGCCTCGTCGACCGTCTCGGTGCGCAGCTGTCGGGCAAGGTCCCGCCCGGCATCGTCTGCGCGCGCAGCGATCTCGTCGCGCTTGCGATAGGCTTCGAGCATCAGGTCGGCCTCCGCCAGCGTATCGCAGCCGAGCACGGCGTAGATCTCCGCGAGCCGCGCGGCGAGCACAGCGCGGCGCTCGTCCAGCGCCCTCTCCTCCTCGTCGAGGCGCAACGCCGCCTTGTCCATCGCCTCGCGCCGCTGGCGCACCGCCATGGCCGCGGCAAGCCGCCGGCCGAGAGCGGCGACGGTGGAAAGCGGGTCTTCGGCGTCGAACGGCTCGGACAGGCGCTCGGCGAGACGGCTTGCATGGCCGGCATAGTCCCGCTGGTCGCGGCGCATGCCGGCGATCCGGTGATCGAACTCCGCACGCCGCTCGACATTCTGGGCGAGCGTCTGCAACGCCGGGAGAAGGGCGGCGATGCGGTCCGGCGCAGCGGGCGCGTCCGGCTGCGCGAGCCAGGTGCCGGCGATGGAGCGCTCCCATGCCGCCTGCCATGCCGCAAGCGCCGCCGCGGCGTCGTCCGCCGCCTTGCCGCGCGTGCCGGCATCGGCCTCAAGGCGGGCGAGCCGGTCGGCAGCGGCAAGCCGCCGGGCGTCCGCCGCCTTCAATGTCTCCAGCCGCTCCTCGGCAAGGAACAACATCTCGTCGAGCGGGCTGTCCTCGGCCGGCACTGCGCCCAGCAGGGCGGCGAACCGCGCGAGCATGTCCCGCCTCTCCTTGTCGGCGAGATCGGCTTCGACCGTGCGCTGCGCAAGCGCGGCGAGCGCATCCAGCGCCGCCGTCCGCCGCTCGATCCAGTCCGCCATCTCCGCCAGCGTCGTCCCGCCGGGCAGGCCGAGGCGAGCGGCAAGCAGGGAAACCTGCGCCTCGACCTCCGCCCGCGCGTCCGCCAGACGGGTCGCTTCGCCGCCCAACGTCTCCAGCCGCGCCGCGCCTTCCGCTGCCGTGCGTTCGAGGATGCGCAATTCCGAAAGCCGGTCGGCATTGTTGAGGCGCGCCTCCACGGCGCGGTCGTCGTCGCGCATGGCCTGTTCGAAACTGGCGGCCGTGCCGCTGTCGAGCGTCGAGAGATGCCTGTGCCAGGCCGCCTCGCGCAGCGTCCTGAGATGGCCGGCCTGCTC
>CAMLOC010000111.1 GCA_946481465.1 uncultured Shinella sp.
ACGGCGTCGAGCTCGACGGCCGGATGCTGTTCTTCCAGCAGAAGAGCCTGATGGGCGGCCCGGCCCCCGTGCGCCGCTTCCTGCCGCACCTCATCGACCTCGTGATGACGCGCAGGATCAACCCCGGCAAGGTGTTCGACCTGGAAATTCCGCTCCGGGACGTGGCCGAGGGATACAGGGCCATGGACGAGCGCCGCGCCATCAAGGCCATGCTTCGGATGTGAAACGGCAAGGGGCGGCGGCCGTTCCGCCGCCCCTTAATCCGCACAAGGGCCGGAATGCGCGCCTTCGCCTCGGTACGCTTCAGTGCTTCAGGATCTGGCTGAGGAAGAGCTTGGTGCGCTCGTGCTGCGGGTTGTTGAAGAATTCGTCCGGCTTGCCCTGTTCGACGATCTGGCCCGCATTCATGAAGATCACCCGGTCGGCGACGGCGCGGGCGAAGGCCATTTCATGGGTGACGCAGACCATCGTCATGCCCTCGCGGGCAAGGCTCGTCATGGTGTCCAGAACTTCCGAGACCATTTCCGGATCGAGCGCCGAGGTCGGTTCGTCGAACAACATGACGGCCGGCTGCATGCAGAGCGAACGGGCGATCGCCACGCGCTGCTGCTGCCCGCCGGAAAGCTGCACGGGATACTTGTCGGCCTGCTCGGGGATGCGCACGCGCTCCAGGAATTTCAGCGCGGTCCTTCGCGCCTCGGCCTCCGGCACGCCCTTGACCCACATCGGCCCGACCATGCAGTTCATCAGCACGGTCATGTGCGGGAAGAGGTTGAAGTGCTGGAACACCATGCCGACGTTCTTGCGCACGTCGGCGACGTCGCGCATCTTGTCGTGCAGCGTGATGCCGTTGACGACGATATCGCCCTGCTGATGCGCTTCCAGCCGGTTGAAGCAGCGGATCAGCGTCGACTTTCCGGAACCGGACGGGCCGCAGATGACGATGCGCTCGCCCTTCTCCACCGTCAGGTTCACATCGGTCAGCACGCGGAAGGCGCCGTACCATTTGGAGACGTTGCGGACATCGATGATCGTCTCGCTCATCGCACTTTGCTCCTGGCGTAGTGGCGTTCGATACGGGACTGGATGAGTTCGAGGCAGATCGACACCCCCCAGTACAGCATGGCGGCGGAAATCAGCATCTCCATGTGCTGGAAGGTCTTCTGGCCGAGCGTGCGCGCCAGGAACATCAGTTCCCACACGCCGATGACCGAGACGAGCGAACTGTCCTTCAGCATCGAGATGAACTGGTTGCCGGTCGGCGGAATGATGACCGGGAGCGCCTGCGGCAGGATGATCTTGCGCATGGTGAGCCCGAAGCCGAAGCCGATGGAGCGCGAGGCCTCCCACTGGCCGCGGTCGATGCTCTGGATGCCCGACCGGAAGATTTCCGTCATGTAGGCGCCGTAGCAGAGCGAGAGCGCCAGGATACCGGCCGGCACCGCATCGATGATGAAGCCGAGCTGCGGCAGGCCGAGATAGATGAGATAGACCTGCATCAGCAGCGGCAGCCCGCGGAACAGGGAGGTGTAGAAACTGGCGATCGCATAGGCGAAGCCGTTGGTCGAGAGCTTGGCGACCGCGCCGAGAATGGCGATGGCCGACGCGATCACGATCGAGATGGCGGACACGTAGATCGTCGTGAAAAGGCCCTGCGTGATGAGGAAGGGCAGCTTCTCCGAAATGAACGGCAGGCTGAGATCGAAGGTGTTGAAGAAGGCAAGGAAGAGCAGCAGCAGTTCGAACCAGACGATCGCCACCTGCACGCGTAGCGATGCGAAACCGATCAGCACGATGTTGAGGCAGAACAGAACCGCGACGACGAAGGCGATGGCGAAACGCCCGTAGAGGCCGCTTTGCGCGGGCTCGCCGATCACGGGCCGCATCACCTCGCCCAGGGACGTCCCCGTCAGGTCGAACGCGAGAAAGAAACCGAAGACCGCCACGAACAACGCGGCGACGAACCAGGGCTTGTGGACGAGGACGTCGGATTCGACGGTATCGGGATACAGCATCACCACTCCTTGAGGATTGGGCGCGGCCCGGTTGAACGGGCCGCGCGCCGGCAGGACGTTACTGCGTCACCGTGTAGTCGACACCATACCACTTGACGGAAAGCTTGCTCAGCGTGCCGTCCGCCTGCATGGCCTTGACGGCCTCGGCGATCTTCGCGCTCAGTTCCGCGTCGCCGTGCTCGACGGCGACCGCCAGGGGCTCGAAGAAGACGGGCTTGCCGAGCTGCTTGATCGGATAGCCGGCCTTCTCTGCGTCGAGAATGCTCGGCAGCGAGGAGACGACGGCGTCGAGACGCGTGCCGTCGCCGAGGCGCAGGTCGTCGAAGGCCGTAGTGGAATTGGCGTAGGATTTCACCTCGCCCGGCTTGAATTCATAGGTGAAGGCAGGCGCGCCGGCCGCATCCAGCGTCAGGTCCTGGTTGGCATAGGCCTCGAAGGTGGAGGTCGCCGTCACGCCGACGCGCTTGCCTTCGAGGTCGGCGAGCTTTTCGGCCTTGTTGTCCTTGTGCACGGCGACGGCGGCGGGCGTGTAGTAGTAGACGGCCGGGAAGTCGAAGAGCGCGGCGCGCGCCTTGGTCGGCGTCATCGAGCCGACATGCATGTCCCAGCGGCCCTGCCACTTGCCGGCCGTGATGATGTCCCAGCCGGGGGTCACGAATTCCACGGAGGCGCCGAGATGCTTGCCGATCTCCTTGGCGATGTCGACGTCGAAGCCGTCCATCTCGTTCTTGTCGTTGACGAAGGACTGGGGCGCCCAGTTGGCGTCGGTCGCCACCTTCAGGTTCTTCGCCGCGAGCACGCGGTCGAGCACCTCGCCGGCCTGCGCAGGCGCACCCGCCAGCGAGAGGGCGAGAGAGGCGGCGAGCGCCGTGAATATCGATGTCTTGATCATGCCTTTGTTCCCTCTGTCCGTTTTCGTTTCCTTGCCGGCGCGGGGTCCTCTCCCGGCCGGCGTGAGCAATCTTGAGGCCCGTCGCCCCATGCGTCTTCCGGCGTTCCCAAGCAGCTTGCGCCGCACGGCTCCGCCGAAATGACGGAAATCAAGCCGCACCCTCCCCGGCCATTTCGGCGCGCACGGCGCGGGCCACGCGAAAGGCCTCCACGCCGGCCGGCACGCCGCAATAGATGGCGATCTGCACAAGCGCCGCCTGGAGCTCCCTGTCCGTCAGGCCGTTGCGGATCGCGCCGCGGAAATGCAGCCCGAATTCATGCATGCGGTTGCTTGCCGCCAGCATGCCGAGGTTGAGGAGGCTGCGCTGCCTGAGGTCGAGACCGTCATCGGTCCAGGCCATGCCCCAGCAATATTCGTTGAGCATGTCCTGCAAGGGGCGCGAAAACGCGTCGTCTGCGTTCATCGCCCGGTCGACATAGTCGTCGCCGAGCACATGGCGGCGCACGCGCTCGCCTTTCCTGCGCAAGGTCTCATCCATGGGCCGCCTCCGTTTCGCTCACGAAAGCGGCCATGGCGTCGGCGACGACATCGGGCGCTTCGATCAGGATGGAATGGCGCAGGCCCGGAAGGATCGCGAGCCGCGAGCCGGGGATGCGCTCGTGCATGTAGCGGGCCATGCGCGGATTGGAGCCGACGTCGTCCTCGCCGGTGGCGATCAGCGTCGGGCAGCGGATCTGGTCGAGGAAGCCGCCGAAATCCGTTTCGGCGAGCACCCGGTAGGCGGACGCGTAGCAGTCCGGATCGTTCTCCGCATCGCGAGCCCGGAGCCAGGCGATAGTCTCCGGGTGGCTTTCCTGGAATGCCTCCGTCAGCCAGCGCGACAGGGAGGCCTGGTGATGGTCGGCCGGGGTTCCCGCCTGAAGCGCGGCGAGCCGCGACAGCACGCGCGCGCGCTCTTCCGGCGTGCGGCCCGCGACGGTGGAAAGGAGGACCAGACGGCGCAGGCGCGCAAGATGCGTCAGCGCGAGGCGCTGGGCGATCAGGCCGCCGAGGGAGAAACCGGCGAGGTTGAAGGTCGAAAACCCGACCCTGTCGGCAAGCGACAGCGTCTCGGCCACGAAATCGTCGATCTCGTAGCGGCCCGTGACCCGGCTCGACCTGCCGTGGCCGCGCAGGTCGAAGGTGAGGATGGTGAAGCGATCCTTCAACCGTTCCACCACGCCCGACCAGGCTTCCAGGTAGGAGCCGACGCCATGGATGCAGACGAGCGGCTCGCCGCCATCGCCGTCGATGCGATAGTTGAGCGTGACCGCGCCGACCGTGTGCTCTTGCGTGCCTTGCATGTTCAGCGCCCCACGGCCGCCCGCCTGCGCTCGTTTTCGCGCGCGGCGAAGACGGGCATGACTTCCTTGACGAAAAGCTCGATCGACCGCTTCTGCAGCTCGAAAGGCAGGTTGAAGGTGAGGCCGAGACAATATTGGTCGACGCCGGCCGCCTCGTAGACCATCAGCTTCTCGATCACCTCGTCCGGCGTGCCGAACATCAGGTTCTTGCGGATGTTGTCCGGATTGTAGTTCTCCTTGCCCTTCACCGCCTCATAGGGCACGGCCTCGGGGAAACCGTCCTTCACCGCGCCGATATTCTGCATCAGGTTCTCGAAGGCGCGGCCGTAGTCCATGCTGTGGCGCACGGCGCGCTCCCAGCCGTCCGGCCGGTCGTAGAGGCAGGTTCGGCGCTGCATCATGAAGCGCGGGCGCGGCACCTCCGGGTGATCGGCGACCGCCTTCTCGAACTTGTCGGCAAGTACCTGGATTTCCGCCGCCGGGGCGGAAAGCGGCGTAGAAAGGATGGAGGCGCCGTTGGCGATCGCCCAGTCGAAGGTGCCGGGATCGCGCGCGGCGACCCAGATGCGCGGATGCGGCTCTTGCAGCGGCTTCGGTACGGCGGCGGTGACCGGGAACTTCCAGTAGTGCCCGTCATGGGCGTAGTCGCCCGCCCACAGCCTCTTCACCGCGGGCACCAGTTCCTTCATGTAGGCGACACCCTCCTGCTGCGGCATGCCGCCGGCCATGCGGTCGAATTCGTACTGGTAGGAGCCGCGCGCGATGCCGAATTCGAGGCGCCCGTTCGTCAGGTGGTCGCACAGGGCGGATTCGCCGGCAAGCCGGATCGGGTTCCAGTAGGGCGCGACGAGGGTCGAGGTGCCGAGCCGGATCTGCTGCGTATGCTGCGCCAGCCAGACGAGCGCCTGGAACGGGTTCGGCGAGATCGTGCATTCGAGCGTGTGGTGCTCCGCCGTCCAGAGCATCTCGAAACCGCCCTCGTCCGCCATGCGGGCCAGCGTCAGCAGGTTGTCCTTCACGGTGGCCATCGGCACATCGGGCGAGAAGCGTTCCATCGTGAGCGAGACTGCGAACTTCATGGGTGCTGCCTTTCGGTGCTGGTTACTTGAGGCGGATGACGAAGGGATCCTGCATGGTCCCGGAATAGTCGATGATGACGTTCTTCAGCCGCGAGAACTCGTACATGACCTCGAAACCGCCGCGCCGCCCGTAACCGCTTTCCCTGAAGCCGCCGTTTGCGGACATGAAGGAGGCGGAGCGGTAGGTGTTGATCCAGACCGTGCCGGCCTCGATGCGGTTGGCGAAGCGCAGCGCCCGGTCGATATCCTTCGTCCAGATGCCGGAGGCGAGGCCATAGCGCGTGTCGTTGGCCAGTTCGATCATCTCCTCCTCGCTGCGGAAGGGCATGACGCCCACGACCGGCCCGAAGAGTTCGTCGCGCATGAAGGCCATGTCGTTCCCGGCGTCCACCATGACGGTCGGCTCGAAATACCAGCCACCCGGTGCAAGCTCCGCCTTCTGCGGCCGGCCGCCGCCGACGGCGACCTTCGCGCCCTCCTCGACGCCCGAAGCGACATAGGCTTCGACCTTGGAAAGCTGGTCGGCAAGCGCCAGCGGGCCGATATCGGTGTCGTCGGCGGTCGGCAGGCCGACACGGATGCGCTGCGTGCGGGCGACCAATGCATCGATGAACCGGTCGTAGACACTCGCCTCGACGAAGCAACGCGAGCCGGCGACGCAGGTCTGGCCCGCCGCGGCGAAGACGCCGGACACCACGCCGTTGACCGCATGCTCGATATCGACATCGCCGAAGACGACGTGCGGCGACTTGCCCCCGAGCTCCATGGAGCAGGGCACGAGGTTCTCGGCCGCGTTGCCGGCAATGCGCCGGCCGGTCGCCGTGCTGCCGGTGAAGACATATTTGGCAATGCCCGGATGGCGGGTCAGAGCCTCGCCAGCACTCTTGCCGGTGCCCGTGACGACATTGACGACGCCCGCCGGGAAGCCTGCCTCGTGGATGAGTTCGGCCAGCGCCAGCGTCGAGGCCGTCGCGTGTTCGGACGGCTTGATGACGACCGTGTTGCCGATGGCAAGGCAGGGCGCCAGCGTGCCGGTGAGCAGCATCAGCGGCGAGTTCCACGGCGTGATCATGCCGACGACGCCGAGCGGCTCGCGCAGGTTCAGGTTCAGCGTGTCGAGCCGGTTGATCGGGATCGTATCGCCCTGCAGCTTGTCGGCCATGCCGGCGAAATAGTGGTAGCTGTCCGGCATGGCGCGCATCTGGGCGCGCGTTTCCTTGATGAGCTTGCCGTTGTCGCGGGTCTCGATCTCGGCAAGAGCGTCGGCATTGGCGCGGACGAGTTCGGCAAGGCGCCGCACCAGCGCGCCGCGATCGGTCTGCGTCATGCGCCGCCAGTCCGGATCGCGGAAGGCGGCGGTGGCGGCGGCAACGGCGGCCTCCACGTCGTCCGCATCGGCTTCCGCAAGCTCGTACCAGGCCTTGCCGGTCGTCGGGTCGAAGCTCTCGATATACTTGCCGTTCCTCGGCGCGACGAATTCCCCGCCGATGAACAGGTTCTGGCGCGAGCCTTCGATGGTGCTGACGGTCGTCTTCATGTCATTGTCCTTGGTCTTGGGAGGCCTGGAGCCAGGCGCGGGCTTGCCCGTCGATCATCGCGACACGGCCGCCGTCATCGGAATCCATGTAGATGCCGAAGCGGCCCGCCTGCCGCTCATGGACGTAGCGCCGCAGCATGGAGCGCAGTTCGTGGGTCGCGATCGCCTCGTAGGGCAGATCGTCGACGGGGAAGAAACGCAGCGTGTCCGGCAATTCGACATCGGCGCCCTCGCCCGCCAGCCGCGCGCGATAGACGAGATAGCCGGGGTCGCTGTCGGCAACGTCGAAGACGGAATAAAGGAAGGTCTCCTCCGGCATCAGGCGCAACGCATCGCCGGCGTCGAGCACGAGCTGGCTGTCGGCCTTGCGGCGGCGGGCCGAAGGCAGCACCCAGCCGCCCTTGCCGTCGGCGCGCAGCAGAAGGCGGTCGCCCGCCTCCACGAGATAGCCGATGATCATGCCGTGCGCGGCAAGCCAGCCGGCCGGCAGCGGATCCTTGACGCTGGCATAGCGGCCGCGGCAGAAGCCGAGCGGCGCCGTCGGGCTGGTGCCGAAGGCCCGCACCCGGCCGATGAGAATGGCATGGTCGCCGGCGTCGATGGAAGTGTCGCGACTGCAATCGAACCAGGTGAGGCTGTCGGTCAGAACCGGTGCGCCGGTATGCACCGCATCGTGATTGACCGACTGGAACTTGTCGGGCGCCTTGGAGGCGAAGGTCGCCGAGACGCCGACCTGCCCTTCATGCAGGATATTCACCGCAAAGCAGTCCGCCCCGGTAAAGGCCGCGTAGCTGGAAGCCGACTTCGCCACGCAGACGAGCAGCAGCGGCGGGTCGAGCGAGACGGAGGTGAAGGAATTCGCCGTCATGCCGCGCGGCGTGCCGTCGGCATCGCGCGTGGTGATGACCGTGACGCCGGTGACGAAGGTGCCGAATGCGCGGCGCAGCGCGATGGGATCGATCGGTGCGTCCGTTGTTGCCGCCTGATCCGCCATGCCCCGGTTCTCCTCCTCGGTTCGTTACAGGCAAGCTATCCGCCGAAGACGGATGCTTCTTCCTGCCGGGCAGAGGAGATGCGGGAAGAGTTCTGCTACGGTTCGCAGGAGCGTCCGCCGCCGAACGCATGATTGTCGATGACCCCATGGAGGCGAAGCGCCAGCTCCACGGAAAAGCGCCGCTCCGGCGTTTCCACATCGATGCCGAAAAGCTCGCGGATCCGCGTCAGCCTGTAGCGCAGGGTCGTGACATGCAGGCCGAGGCGATCGGCGCAGGCCTGGCTGCGGCAGCCTTCCTCCAGATAGGCGGAAAGCGTTTCGAGATAGGGCGTGCCGTTCTCCCGGTCGTGCTCGGCGATCGCCCCGACGCTGTCGCGCACGAAGCTGCGCACGTCGCCAACATCCGCGGCAGAAACCAGCATGGGCAGCGGGCCGAAATCCTGCGTGGACAGCGCGCCCGTCAGGCCGAAGGAGCGGCCGATGCGGATCATCCGGCTGCACCGTTCCCAGGCCGCGGCATAGTCGTCGAGGCCGCTGCAGCGGTTTCCCGCCACCACGATCGGCGCCTCGCCGAGATAGCGGCCGAGTTCCTCGGCCATGCGGCGCATGAGCTTCGTCGTGCGCTCCTGCCGGGGGCTCGCATCATGCGCCATGAGGCAGACGACGCCGCCGTCGATGGCCACCAGCCCGGCCTCGACGGCGGCCTGCTGCAGGATGCGCGAGAGCGTGTGCTCGACATC
>CAMLOC010000112.1 GCA_946481465.1 uncultured Shinella sp.
CGCTCTTGGGGGCGAATCTGCCTATCGTCAGTGTTGAGCCCGAACTGCCGGCGGAGTGAGGATTGAACACTCGCGCGATCCAGAAACTCCCCCTCGATCTCTGAGGTCTTGACCGCTTCGTCGCTCAGCAATTCAATGCGAAGTTGGTTGCTGTCATCCTCATTGAAATGCCGAACGGCACCAACAACCTCGCCGGCGGACCGGAGGAATTTGTGCTCCAATGGTATCACGCTTGCTGCGTCGTACCTGAAATTTGGCCAGTCGGCATTCTGCCAGTTCCATTTCATGAGCTATAGCCAACCTTTCTATAGCTCATGATTATTGCCAGAAATGAGCTATTGCAAGTCCAACTATCGCTCAGCACCACGTCTGTAGCTCCCGACTCAAGCTGCAGCGATCAACGGGTCACCAACCTACCCTAAACATATTTTCTTCAAGCTAGCCACGTTGACCGGAACCGAGGCATTGTAAGGCGCTGCCATTCTCGCTCAGGCACTGGCTGATGTTGCCGCAGGGCGCTTCGACGAGAGCCTGCTCGCGGATTTCGCAGCCTGGTGACGGGACACGGACAAGCAGAAATCTCTGACGTCAATCCCCGTAAACGGGTATGGTCGACGGGCTGGGAGCTTTCGAAGTCGAATTGGGTATCGCGATGCACGCGAATGGAAGCATAAAATGTTCTCGAACAAAGCACCTGGGGCCCGTTTCCAAGAATAGGCGGCACGAAAGAATTTCAGTAGAGCAACATTTTCCGCAGCTCGGCGCTGGCGGTTAACCATGAACGGAGTATTCGTCCCCTATTGCGCGGCCAATCATGGCGTTGGACTTGGCTTTGACAAAGAACGCTTCAGCGGAGGATAAGAAACAGCCCGCTCACGATGGCAAATGCGAGGACGCCGAACCGCAGACCGCGTCCGCCGATGCGGTGATGCGCCAGCCGGGAAGCGGCGCTGCCCAAGAGGACCGGCGGCGTCAGATAGAGGGCGGCGAGCAGTTGCTCCGAGCCGATGCGTCCCGAAAAGGCCAGCACCACCAGCGACATGATCTCGCCGACGAAGAAGCAAAGCGCGACCGTCGCCCGCAGGACAGGCGCCTTGGCGTGCTGGTAGAGCAGGGCAAGCGGTGGGCCACCGATGCCGGTGGCGGTTTCCGTGACGCCCGTGAACAGGCCTACGCCCAATGCGCTCGGCTTGTTCGGCGAGAAAGGTGGGGCGATCAGCGCGGCGCCTGCGGCAACCACGGTGAAGATGCCAACGGCAAGATCGAGCTGGTCGACCGAAAGGGCCGCCAGCAACCAGAGGCCGGCGAAGGTTCCCGCGAAACGCCCCATACTGATCCACGTTGCACCCGACCAGTCGACATGGTCGCGTTCGCGAACCGCGACATGCAAGTTGAGCGGCAGCATCAGCAACAGCAGGGTGACGGGCAGGAGCTCTGGTTTCAGCAGGCCGACGACAGGCGCCACGATCAGCGCGAAACCGATGCCGAGCGATCCCTGGATGAAGGCTGAAACGAAGGTAACGACCGCCAGGATGGCGATAAGATTCATGCTCATTGGTACTGTCCGAGACCTCGATGGGCTTGCGAAACGGGGTGGATGCGCTGGATCGGAGCCTTGGCGATGGCCGCTGCCGTATCGCCGCGAACCTCTGCCAGAAGAGCACGCGCATCCCAGTCGACGGGCCAGCCTTGCCAGAGCCTAAGCTGCCCTGCCGTGAAGACGGCGTCGATCTGATCGCGGTTGCCGTACCGCACGAGTTCCCACATCAGATCATGCGAAGGCGTGAATTCCGGCCGGTCGAGATCGACGAGCAGGAAGTCGGCGGCAAGGCCTTCGGCGATCGAGCCAGTCACGCCCGAAAGGCTCGCTGCCTGCGCGGCGCCAGATGTCGCCCGGTCTAGCCAGAGCCAGCCACCACCGCAGGACGAATCCCCCGTGGCAAGGCCGAAACCCGCGCGCTGCAGGCCTTCGCCCGCATCCATCAGCCGGAAGCCATCCGCTCGGGTTCCGTCCGTGCCGAGCCCGAAGCGGATACCGAGCGCCGCCATCTGCAGCGCCGGCGCCACCGCATTGCCTTTCCAGAGACTGGCCACCGGATTATAGGCGACGGCAGTATCGGTTTGCCGCAAAAGGTTGAGTTCATACGGCGTGATGAGCGTCGAATGCGCCAGCAGGACCTGAGGGCCTAGAGCCTCCAGATGAGCCAGGTGTTCGATCGGCCGGCGCCCCCGCGCTACAAGCGAACGCTCGACGGCGACGAGATGTTCATTGACATGGGTCTGGAACACGATCCCGTTCGTCGCCGCCATGTCGGAAACCGCCTTCAGCATTCCATCGCTCGCCGCTTCCGGAATGGAGATCGCAAGCGACGGGTGGATCAACGGGTCATGCCGGTAGGCCGACAGGTGATCTTCGGCCTGGCACAGGATAACATCTGGCTCCGGTATCTGCGCAGCGCCGCCGAGGTCGTTGCAGATGAAGCCGACGACGCTACGAAGTCCGACCTCCCGCGCGGCCCGGACCAGCGCGCCGATATGGCCTTCTGACCGTGTGCCGGCGTCAACGGCAGTGGTGAAGCCACCCCGCAGGCATTCGAGTGCCGCGAGCTTGGCCGAAAGATAGACCATGCGCTCATCCAGGCTACCCTCCAGCGGCACCCAGATCCGCCGGAAGATTTCCGACGGCTCTCCGAAGACCAGCGCCTTGCCGAGCGATTGGGTGAGATGCGTATGGGTGTCGACGAAGCCAGGCATCAGCAAATGATCTGGCAGGTCGACGGGGATCAGACCCGGATAGTCGCGGGCCACAGCCTCTACCGTATCGACCCGATGGAAGATGCCGGCACGCACGAGCACTGCCATGCCGGCACGCGGCCCTTCCGGAAGCAGGACCTGACCGGGATGTAGAAGAAGATCGCCGGTTCTGGAGAGGTTTTCACGGATCGCGCTCACTCGCTGGCTCCTCGGGCGGTGGATTGCAGGGAAGGCGCCGTCTCCGCGGAGTTCCGGTTGGCGCCGTGGTGGGAGAAGAAGGCGTTGACGATGACGGCCGTGATGGTGCCGGCGGCAAGCCCATTGCCGAGGATCATCTGGATCCACTGCGGGAAATGGCTGTAAACGCCGGGCACCAGGATCGGCAGCAGACCGATCGACAGTGCCGAGGCCAGCGTGAACATCGGTCCGTGCTCGCGCAGGTCGACGCGGCGCAGCAGATCGATGCCGATGACGCCAATGATGGAGAAGACGATCACCGCCGTTCCGCCGACAACGGCCTCCGGCAAGGCTGTCGCCATGCGCCCGATAGGCGCGAACAGGGCGATCACCACGAGGATCGCCCCCGCCATGGCCGTGACGTAGCGCGACTTGACGTTCGTCGCCCGCACGATGCCGACATTCTCACCGCTGGTGATGATCAGCGACGTTCCGAACAGGCCGCCGACCAGCGACATCAGCGCATCGCCGCGGATGGTCGCCGGAACGATGGCGTGCGCATCGCCACGCCGCCCGACGATCTCGGCCGTTGCGATGGTCTGCCCCGTCGCCTCAGCCATGGAAATGATCGAGAAGACGATCAGAGGAATGGCGGCGACGAAATCAAACTTCGGTATGCCAAAGGGGAAGAGCTGCGGAACGGCGATCACGGGGCCGGAGAGCACACCGGACATGTCCATGTGGCCGAGTGCGAATGCGACGAGCGCGCCGCCGACAAGACCCAGCATGACCGCGAGCCGCTGGAGCGTGCCGGAAAAGACGCGCGCGGCGACGATGGTGAGAACGATGGTAATCAGGGCGAGGCCAACCTCAACCGGAGCGGCGAAACCTTCCGTTCCGGGCTTACCGGTGATGGTCACGCCGTAGATGCGCACGAGATTGACGGAGACCAGCAGCAGCATGGTTCCGACGACGATGGGCGGGAAGTAGCGCAGGAGCCGGCGAAAGACCGGCAGCGCGAGAAAATAGAAAAGGGCCGTCATGATGACAGCGCCCACCGCCGTTTGGACGTCCGTTTGCTGCGCGATGGCCAGAAAGATGGCGATGGGCGCCCCGCCCGGTACCATGATGAAGGGCAGGCGCGCGCCAAAACCCTTCGGCCCGAAGCTCTGCAGCATCGAACCGAGGCCGCAGACGAAAAAGGTAGCGCTGATGAGTGAGACCGTCACCGTATCGGAAAAGCCGAGCGCTTTGCTCACGAGAAAAACGGCGGTGATAGGCGACGCCGCCATCACCAAAACATGTTGCAGGCCAAACACGACTAGGCTGCGCAGCCGCAGCCTCTCGTCGGCCGGGTCGACAATTCCATTCATTTCATTTTGCATGATTTCCTCCTCCCGGCCTCCTCAAGCCGATTATGCAAATCGTTTTGCATGGCGCGTTTCGTAGCATAGAATTCGCATTTTGCAAATCGTTTTGCGGGGCGAGCGCTTGCGTGCTAGGACGAGCGCCACTGGAGGGGCCATGGGAAAACCGACAATCGCTGACCTTGCGAAAGCCGCGGGCGTATCCGTCACGACCGTTTCGCACGCCTTCAGCGGCCGGCGCCATGTCGAGCCGGAAACGCGCAAACGCATCGAGGCCCTCGCGCGGGAGATCGGCTATCGCCCGAACCATCGAGCACAGCGCTTGCGCACCGGCCGGGCTGGCTCGATCGCCCTTGTCTCCTCCATGCCCTTCGCCGTGGCCGCTGGCCCTTCGCGGTTGGGCTTCCTGATGGAGATCGCCGCAGCCGCAGCCGTTACCGCGTTTTCGCGCGGCATATCCCTTTGCCTCGTGCCGCCTCTCGGGCCCCGCGACAGCCTTGACGCGCTCGAAGTGGACGGCGCGATCGTTGTCGAGCCCGAACGCGACGATCCGGTCCTGGATTTCTTTTCCGATCGCGGCGTGAATGTCGTGTGCATCGGCCGCGCACCCGGACGGGACGACCTGCCCTTCGTGGACCTGCAGAGCGGTGCGACGGCGCGGCTTCTGCTTGACCATCTATTCTCCGGGGACGGCAATGTCGGCCTGATCACCGGCCAGCAACGACGCAATTCCTATATCGAGATGGAAGCCGCCTACGCAGCGCGGACGGAACAGGCCGGCGCCTCACCCATCGCCATCCGCATCGATGAACGGGGCGGTGAGGAGGCCGCCGCCGAAGCCGCCGAACGCCTCCTGCGCGCGGAACCCTCCATATCGGCCTTGTGTGTGCCGGTCGATGCCTTCGCGACCGGCGTTCTGGACGCGGCGCGGGCTTTGGGTCGCAAGGTTCCTGAAGACCTCCGCCTCGTCACCCGTTACGATGGCATGCGCGCCAAACTGGCGACACCTCCCCTCACCGCAATCAACCTGCACCTCGATCAGGTCGCGGCCGCCGCGGTTGATTTGCTTCTAGCGCATCTGGGAGACGGCGCGACCACGCCGCAGACACTCGCCCCGCCAACCCTTGTCGTCCGGCCGTCATCGACGACGTCGAGAAGATCAAATTCAGCGAGATCGTCAAAGGGAGGACCTCGCTCTTGATGGGATAAGAACGGTTGGCCCACAGTTCACGGCTCGTTGCGTTGAAGAAGGTCATGTTCGTCTTCGAGAAAGCTCTGACTGCTTCCAGGCTCCGTTTGCGGGGACTGGGGAACGCGCCGGAAGAGCGCGCGGGTGCGCACCGTCTGGAACGACCCCAGCGGGGCATTGGCTGCCGCACAGAGATAGAGCTTTTCCGACAGACGCCGGTTTTCCAGCTTTGCGAAACGGAAGCGGCCCTCGGCAACCCCCGCCGCCGCATCCAGCCAGGTCAGGAAGCTGATGCCCTTGCCGGCCGCGACATATTCCATGATGAGGGCGATGGAATTGCTGCGCAACGCGATATGCGGCTCGGCATGGATGCGGTAGACCTCCGCATCGAGCCGTGGCCAAACCGACAGGCTGGTATCCGGCAGGCAGAGCGGCCGACCGAGGCAATTCTCGATGCGGAACGGCGGCTCGCCCGAGGGCGCCAGCGCCGCCGCATAGACGACGCCGAGATCGTAGCTGCGCTCGTCATAGACCCGAAGCTCCGGCAGGCGCGGCACGTTGAAGGCGAGCAGCGCATCAATCTCGTTGCGGCAGAGCTGGCCGACCAGCGTGCCGGTGTCACCCACCGAGATCTTCAGCGCTGAGGATTCCGCCTCCGCCCCCAGCCCCGACAGGATATAGGGCACCAGACACTCCATGACGCCGAGCCTGAGCGTGCCGGCACCACCGCCGCCGGCCTGCTGGAGGGCAGCGCGCAACGCACTCTCGTCATCCAGCCAGCGCTCGGCCTGCGCCAGCAACACCTGCCCCTGTTCCGTCAGTTGCACGCCCTGCGGATTGCGCACCAGAAGGCGCGCGCCAAAGGTCTGTTCGAGGATCTGCATCTGACGGCTGAGCGCGGAGGCCGAGAGGTTAAGCTTTTCCGCGGCGCGGCGGATCGAGCGCTCGCGCGCCACTTCGACGAAGGTGAAGAACTCCCGCGAGAATGCCGACACAGCCGCCTACCTGTGCAGTTTTTTCGCACACTATGCGCAATTCATTCTAATTGGCGCAAGCCCCCTTCTCGCGCACTCTGAATGCGGGAGTTTCAAGCGTTCAGGAGGAGTGACGAATGCTCGACAAACAGAACAAGGAACAAGCAACGGAGATCGATCTGCGCAATCTGCGCGAGACGATGAAGATCGCGGAGGAAAGCCGGGCGGCGGGCAACCACCCGTTCGGTGCATTGCTGGCGGGACCGGACGGGGCGGTGCTGCTCACCTCCGGCAACACGTTCAAAGACGACAAGGGCGTCGGTCACGCCGAGATGAACGTCGCGCGCGATGCCGCCAAGGCCTATTCGCCAGAATTCCTGGCGGAATGCACGCTCGTCACCTCGGTGGAACCGTGCTGCATGTGCGCGGGCGGCACCTATTGGGCCGGCATCGGCCGCCTCGTCTATGGCATGACGGAAAAGCGTCTCGCTGAACTAACCGGCGACAACCCTGAAAACCTGACGATGGACATGCCCTGCGAGCACATTTTCGACGCTGGGCAGCGCAAAGTGGCGGTCGTCGGTCCCGTGCCCGCGCTCGAAGGGGAAATTGCGAAAGCGCATGAGGGCTTCTGGTGAAAAACGGAAGCCGCAGCCCTTTCCTTTTTCCTTTCAGGAGTTCAGCCCATGTCCCGACAAGCGGACCATGGCGCGGCTGCGGCCGGCGCCAACCAGACTGCACGGCATGTCCATCCCGTCGATGAGATCCTGCCACCCGCCCGCATGGCGGTGCTCGCGCTCCAGCACGTGCTCGTCATGTATACCGGCGCCATCGCCGTTCCATTCATCATCGGTAGCGCCCTCAGCCTCACGCAGGCCCAGATCGCCTACCTGATCCAGGCCGACCTCATCACCTGCGGCCTCGCGACGCTGATCCAGACGGTCGGCTTCTGGCGTTTCGGCGTGCGCATGCCGTTGATGCAGGGCATCACCTTCGCCGCCATCTCGCCGGTCATCGCCATCGGCAGCAATCCGGCGATCCTGGCGAACGGGCCGACCGCCGGCCTGCAGGCGGTCTACGGCGCGGTCATCGCGGCGGGCCTCTTCGCCATCTTCATGGCCCCGCTCGGGCGTTACATCGTTAGGGCATTCCCGCCGGTCGTCGTCGGCGCGGTGCTGACGGTGATGGGCCTCAGCCTGCTGCCGGTCGCGATCCAGTATGCCGCCGGCGGCTTCGTGCCCGATGCGGGCAAGCCGGCCTATATCGGCCTTGCCTTCCTCGTGCTCACCGTCATCGTGCTGCTCAACGTGTTCGGCCGCAGTTTCGTCAAGAACATCGCGGTCTTCCTCGGACTGGTCGTCGGCGTGGTCTTCGCCGGGCCGATGGGCATGCTGGATTTCAGCGCGGTCAAGGATGCGGCCCCGCTCGCCATCGTGACGCCCTTCCACTTCGGCCTGCCGACCTTCCACCTGGTGCCGGTGCTGACCATGTGCCTCGTCGTCGCCATCACCTGGGTGGAATCGGTCGGCGACACGATCGTCGTCGGCGAGATGGTCGGCCGCCCCGCGACGGAGCGCACCATCGCCGATCTCCTGCGGGCCGACGGCCTGTCGACCATGCTCGGCGGCATGCTCAACTCGTTCCCCTATACGGCCTTCTCCGAGAATGTCGCGCTGGTGAACATCACGGGCGTGCGCAGCCGCTGGACGGTGGCGCTTGCAGGCGGGTTCCTCGTCGTACTCGGTCTGTCACCGGTGCTGGCGACCGCCATCGCCTCGCTGCCCAAGCCCGTGGTCGGCGGGGCCGGGTTCGTCATGTTCGGCACGCTCGTCGTCGTCGGCATGAAGACCCTGCAGAAGATCGACTTCGATACGACCTTCAACAACTTCATGGTCGTGGGGCTGAGCGTCGCCATGGCGATGATCACCATCGTCAAGCCGGACTTCTTCCAGTTCATGCCGGAATGGTCCCAAGTGGTCTTCCATTCCCCCGTGATCATGGGTGCGATCACCGCCATCACCATGAACGCCGCCCTCAATGGGCTCAGCATGCGGGGACAGGTCGCGATGGCCCAC
>CAMLOC010000113.1 GCA_946481465.1 uncultured Shinella sp.
ACGAGCCGACGAACCACCTCGACCTCGACACCAAGGAAATGCTGATCAAGGCGCTTTCCGAATACGAGGGCACCATGCTCTTCGTCTCGCACGACCGCCATTTCCTCGGCGCGCTGTCGAACCGCGTGCTGGAGCTCAACGGCGACGACGTGCATCAATATCCGGGCGGCTATACCGAATATGTCGCCCAGACCGGCCACGAGGCGCCCGGCCTGCCGAACTGATCCAAAGGGACGGGCGGACGGTTCTCAGGCCTTGCCGAGATATTGCGCGTCCGTCACCTGCTCCAGCCAGGTCACCGGGGAACCGTCCTGCGCCTCGGCGATGGCGACATGGGTCATCGCGGTCCTGTCCGTCGCGCCGTGCCAGTGTTTCTCGCCGGGCGGGAACCAGACGACGTCGCCCGGGCGGATCTCCTCGATCGGTCCGCCCTCGCGCTGCGCCCAGCCGAGGCCGGCGGTGACGATGACGGTCTGGCCGAGCGGGTGGGTGTGCCAGGCGGTGCGGGCGCCGGGCTCGAAGGTGACGATGGCGCCGCCGGCGCGGCCGGGGGCTTCCGCCTTGAAGGGCGTGTCGAGGCGCACCTTGCCGGTGAAATAGTCGGCCGGGCCCGGCGTCGAGGGGCTGCTGCCGTTGCGCTTGATATCCATGTCGATCTCCTGATTCTGCGTCGCGCACTATATACCGGCACGAACGCTGGCGGAGCCGGCGGGGACGATTTATGAGAACGGCTCAGGGTTTCAAGACGGGTGCGGAATGGAAAAGCGGCGCATAGGGATCGTCGGCGGCGGGCCGGCCGGGTTGATGGCGGCAGAAGTGCTTTCGGCGCGCGGCCATGCAGTGCGCGTGCTGGAGGCCATGCCGACCATCGGACGAAAGTTCCTGCTGGCCGGGAAATCGGGGCTCAACATCACCCATTCCGAACCCTATGACCGTTTCGCCGCCCGCTTCGGCGCGGCGGGTGGGCGTCTGCGGGCGGCGCTCGATGCCTTCACGCCCGGGGACCTGCGAGCCTGGGCCGAGGGGCTCGGCACGCAGACCTTCGTCGGGTCCTCCGGGCGGGTGTTCCCGGTCGCCATGAAGGCCTCGCCGTTGCTTCGGGCCTGGCGGGCGCGGCTGGAAGGGCAAGGCGTCGATATCCGCGTGCGCCATCGCTGGACGGGATTTGCGCCGGAAGGGCTGCGTTTCGAGACGCCCGAGGGCGTCGCCGTGATGGCGTTCGATGCGGTCCTCATGGCGCTCGGCGGCGCGAGCTGGCCCCGGCTCGGCTCGGATGCGGGCTGGGTCGATTGCCTCGCGGAACGGGGTGTCGGCATCGCGCCCTTCCGCCCGGCCAATTGCGGTTTCGACGTGGACTGGTCGCCGTTCTTCGTCGAGCGCTTCGCGGGCGCGCCGGTCAAGGGCGTGACGGCGCGGTCTGCCGCCGGCACGATCCCCGGCGAATTCGTCATCTCGAAGACGGGCATCGAGGGCAGCCTCGTCTATGCCCATGCGGCGGCGCTGCGCGACGCGCTGGAAGCGGCGGGCGCGGCATGCCTCACGCTCGATCTTGCGCCCGGGCGGAGCGCCACGCGGCTTGCGGCCGATTTGGCCCGGCAGGGCGGCAAGGCGAGCTTTTCCAGCCGGCTGCGCAAGGGGGCCGGCCTCGACGGGGTCAAGGCGGCCCTGCTGCGGGAATGCATCCGGGATGTCCAGGCCTTGCCGCCGGACGCGCTGGCCGCGGCCATCAAGGCGCTGGCCATCCCCCTCGTCCGGCCGCGGCCGATCGCGGAGGCGATCTCCGCGGCGGGCGGCATCCGGTTCGATGCCATCGACGCGGACTATGGGCTGAAGGCCTTGCCGGGCGTTTTCGCAGCCGGCGAAATGCTCGACTGGGAAGCGCCGACCGGCGGCTACCTGCTGACGGCCTGCCTTGCGACCGGGCGGGCAGCTGCGGAGGGGATCGATCGCTGGCTATCCAATCAGGCGGATCGAGCCGGTACGGTCAGCCGCGCTTCGGCCGCGTCGGCGCCTGGCTGAGGCTGGCGGCGGCGTCCTTCAGGCAGGCAAGATAGCGGTCGCGGTTGGCAAGCCCGTCGTCGCGCGGGGTGACGAGGCAGAGCGTGGCGGCGGCATGCCCCTCGTCCATGACCGGCACGGCGAAACAATGGGTAAAGCTGTCGACGATGCTGTTGAAGGTGAAGAAGCCTTCGCGTTCGGCCTGGCGCACCTCGGCGAGGAAGGCCTTCGGATCAAGCCACTCGCCGCCCGGCAGCTGGAAATCCTGCGGCGGGATGAAGGCGAGGATTTCCTCGTTCGTCATATGCGCGACGAGCAGGCGACCCGAGGCCGTCCACGGGATCGGCACCGACTGGCCGACATCGGTGGAGATGCGGAAGGGCCGCGCGCCCTCGCGCATGCGCACGACGGTGTATTTGTCGCCGTCCAGCATGCAGAACTGCGCCGTCTCGCGCGTTTCGTCCGCCAGACGCTCCAGCGCCGCCTCGCATTCGCGGGTGAAGTCGAAATGGTTCTCATAGGCCGCGCCGAGGAAATAGAGTTTCCGCCCGAGATAGACGCGGCCGTCGCCGCCGGTGAATTCCAGGATGCCGTTGCGCAGGAGGAGGTTCACCAGTTCGTAGACCGATGAACGCGGCGCGCCGATCTGCGCGGCGATCTCGTTCGGCTTCAGCGCCTGGCGTTTCTGGCGCAGGAAATCGAGGATCTCGAAGGCGCGATCGAGCCCCCGGGCGCGCTTGCCGCCTGCATCGTCCGCAATAGCATCCATTTCGTCTGTCCCTGCCCTTCGTTCCGTCCAGCTTCTCCCGCCGCCCGCGCCATCTGTCAATGCGCAAGGCAGGACGGTGCTGCGCGCGAAAATTCGCGAGCCCCTCTTGCGAGGCCGAAAATTCGGCATAAGATCGCGCAAGTCCGATATAAAGATCATGTGTTCAATATATTGGACAATCACGGATGGCAAGCCCGTACCTGCTGCCGCAAAAAAGGGGAACGACATGAAAACTCTTGAAAACTGCCCGACCGTTTCGCTGCGCAGCCGCCTTCTTGCGGGTGCCGCTGCCGCTGCGGCCGTCCTCGTCCTATCCGCCGGCACCGCGTCTGCCGCCGCCAACTGCATCAAGGGCGACCGCAAGGCGCCCTATACGGTCGGCTGGGCGAACATCTATTCGGTGCCGACCTGGATGAAGCAGACGGAAGGCACCATTTCCGCCGAGGTCGAGGAACTGAAGAAGGCCGGTCTCGTGAAGGACCTGATGATCACGGACGCGCAGGGCAACGCCCAGACGCAGATCCAGCACATCCAGTCGATGATCGACGCCAATGTCGACGCGATCGTGGTCATCGCCGGCTCCTCCAATGCGCTCGACCGCGTCATTTCGGACGCCTGCGACAAGGGCATCGCGGTGGTGAACTTCGACAGCCTCGTCAACACGGACAAGGTGACGGCGAAGATCAACACCGATTCCGGCGAATGGGGCGCGGGTGCCGCCAAGTGGCTTGCCGACCAGCTCGGCGGCAAGGGCAAGATCATCGTCATGAACGGCCCGGCCGGCATTTCCGTCAGCGATGACCGCCGCAAGGGCGCCCAGCCGGTGCTCGACGCCAATCCGGGCCTCGAAATCATCACCGAGACCAACACGGAGTATAATTCCGCCCCCGCGCAGGAGGCGATGACCAGCCTGCTCTTCGCCAATCCGGAGATCGACGGCGTGCTTTCGCTCGGCGGCGCGATCTCGGCCGGCTCCGTCATGGCCTTCGACCGCCAGGGCCGCGAGCAGGTGCCGATTACCGGCGAGAACGCCCGCCAGTTCCTCGAACTGTGGAAGGAAAAGGGCCTCAAGGGCTGGGCCACCATGCAGCCGAACTGGCTCGGCGCGCTCGCCGTCTACACGGCCGTGCAGGCGCTGGAGGGCAAGGACGTGCCGGCCTTCGTCAAGGTGCCGCTGCCCGTCATCGACGACAGCACCATCGACACCTACCTTGCCCGCGCCGACCAGTTCCCGGCCGACGGCTACATCTACTCGGATTACGACAAGGCGCTGTTCGACAAGTTGCTCGCCCAGTAATTCCCTGAAGGATGCCGTCATGACGGAAACAAGACCCCTGCTGGAAGCCCGGCAGGTGTTCAAGGGATTTTTCGGCAATCCCGTTCTGAAGGGCGTCGACATCGCCCTTCACCCGGGCAGGGTTCATGCCCTGCTCGGGGAGAACGGCGCGGGAAAATCCACGCTGATCAATCTCCTCTCCGGCGCTCTCCAGCCGGATAGCGGCGCCATCCTCGTCGACGGCCGGCCGGTCGGGCGTTTCAGCCCGGCCGCCGCGCGCGCGGCAGGCATCGCCGTGGTGCAGCAGGAGCTGAGCCTTGCCGCCGACCTGTCGATCGCCGAGAATATCGGGCTCGGCGCCTTTCCGCGCCGTTTCGGCCTCATCGACTATGCCGCGCTTCACAGGGGCGTGCAGGACGTCTGCGCCATGGTCGGGCTCACCGAACCGCTCGACATGCCGGTCGCCGACCTTTCGCTCGGCCGCCGGCAGATGGTGGAGATCGCCAAGGCGCTGTTCCGCAAGCCGCGCGTCCTCATCCTCGACGAGCCGACCTCTTCCCTTTCCGCGCATGAGGCCGGCATTCTCGCCCGCCTCATCGGGACGCTGCGCGATCGCGGCACGGCGCTCCTCTACATCTCCCATCGGCTCAACGAGGTGCAGGCGCTCTGCACCCATGTGACGGTGCTGAAGGACGGCGGCGTCACGGCGGACCAGTCGCTGGCCGGCATCGACGGCGAGGGCCTGGTGCGCCTCATGGTGGGCCGCGAGACGGGCGATCTCTTCCCGCCGCGCCCGGTGGCCGAAGCCGGCGCGACACGCATCAGCGTCGAGACGTTCTCGGCCGGCCTCGTGCGCGAGATCGGCTTTTCGGCCCGCGCCGGCGAGATCGTCGGCATCGGCGGCCTTGTCGGGCAGGGGCAGGAAGACCTGCTGCTCGGCCTCTATGGCGCCATTCCAGCAAAGGCCGGCCAGGCCGAGGTGTGCGGCCTTCCCCGCCTGCCGGCCCATGTCGGCGAGGCGAATACCGCGGGCATCGTCTATGTGCCGGCCGACCGCAAGCACGAGGGGTTGGTCCTGCCCCATTCCATCGCCTCCAACCTCATCCTGCCCTCGCTCGGCCGCCTCGCCCGCCGCGGTTTTCGCGACCGCGCGGCAGAGACCGGGCTGATCGCCGACCTGGCGCGGCGCCTGACGATCAAGGGCGATACCGCCCGGCCGGTCCAGGCGCTCTCCGGCGGCAACCAGCAGAAGGTGGCGCTCGCCAAGTGGCTGCCGCTCGATCCGTCCGTGCTGCTCCTCAACGATCCGACGCGCGGCGTCGACATCGAGACCAAGCGCGAAATCTACCTCATGCTGCGCGCGTTTGCCGCCGAAGGGCGGCTCGTCATCCTCGCCAGTTCCGACACGCCGGAACTCGTCCATCTGTGCGACCGCGTCGTCGTCTTGCGCGAGGGACGCGTCGCGGCCCGGCTTTCCGGCGCCGCGATCAGCGAGGAGGCCATTGTCGGCGCGGCCATGGGCATCCACGAACAGGGAGAGGCCGCATGAGCGCCGTTCCGTCTTCCGGCTGGCTTTACGGAGCCATCCAGCGCGGCCGCAATCGCGGCCTCGGCGGCCTCTACCTGGTCGTCGCCGCCTTCCTCGTCCTCTATGCCGTGCTCTTTCCGGGCCTCCTCACCGTCGGCGGCTTTTCCAAGTTCACGCAGAACTGGTTCCCGCTGGCGCTCGTCACCATGGCGCAGGCGCTCCTGATGCTGAACGGCGGCATCACGCTCGCCATCGGCCCACTGGTGAGCCTTGGCGCGGTGATCGCGGCGACGACGATGGACGGCGTGCTCGGCGTGCCCGGCGGTATCCTCGCCGTCGCATTTGCCGGCCTTGCCATCGGCGCCGTCACCGGCGCCATCGTCGCCCATCTGCGACTGCCGGCCATCATCGTCACGCTCGCCGGTTCCTTCATCATCACCGGCGTCGCGCTCATCCTCCTGCCGCGTCCGGGCGGCTTCATTCCGGGCTGGCTGTCGACGACGCTCGCCGGCCATACGCCCGTCGCCTTCGTGCTGCTCGTCCTCGTCCTCCTCGCCTGGAAGGCGTTCCTCGCGACGCCGCTCGGCATCGGCATCTATGCCGCCGGCGACAACCCGATCGGCGCCTATCGCTCGGGCGTTCCGGTCGAGCGGGTCAAGATCGTCGCCTTCGCGCTGTCCGGCCTGCTGGCGGCGCTGGCCGGCCTCTTCGTCGCGGCGCAGACGGGGTCCGGCGATCCGGTCATCGGCACGCCCTTCACGCTGAATTCGATTGCGGCCGCCGTGCTCGGCGGCGTCGGCTTCCTCGGCGGCAAGGGCACGATGCGGGGCGCGATCTGCGGCAGCCTGCTGCTCTCGGTCATGATCAACGTCATGTTCTTCCTCGGCTTCCCGCCGGTGGCCCAGTACGTCGCGCAGGGCCTGATCATCGTCGGCGCCGTCGCGGTGCCGGAACTCTTGAAGCAATGGAGGGCAAAGCGATGAAGGCCGTGAAATCCGTATTCCGCAATCCACCGCTCCTGACGTTCCTGCTTGTGGCGCTCGTCTGGCTCGTCGCCAGCCTCACGCTGCGCGGTTTCGGCGCCTACGGGCACCTGCGCTATCTCCTGGAGCTTGCCGCCGTCATCGGCATCGTCGCGGCGGGGCAGACGCTGGTCATCCTGATGGGCGGCATCGACCTCTCCGTCGGGGCGGTCATTACCGTCACGGCGATCCTGCTGCCGCTGATCTCGCCGGCCGCCGACCCGACCGGCCTCGTCGGCATCGTGCTCGCCCTTGCCATCGCCACCGGCATCGGCCTCCTCAACGGGGCGGGCGCGGCCTATCTGCGCGTGCCGCCGATCATCATGACGCTCGCCATGGCGACGTTTCTCCAGGGGCTGCTCGTCATCGTCGCCGGCGGCAGCGCCGTCACGGTCGGCAATCCGGCGGTCATCCTGCTCGGCCAGGCCCGTCCCCTCGGCATTCCCGCCGGCATCCTCCTGTGGGTCGTCGTCTCGGTGGTCGTGCTCCTCGTCATCCACCGCATGCCGCTCGGCGCGCGCTTCCTCGCGCTCGGGGCCAATCCGCTGGCCGCCCGGCTTTCCGGCGTCAGCGTGGCCAGGAACACGCTGCTTCTCTATGCGCTATCCGGCTTCTTCGCGGGCCTTGCCGGCATCCTGGTGCTCGGCATGAACCGGCAGGGCTATGTCGGCATCGGCGATCCCTATCTCCTGTTGTCGATCGCCGCGGTCGTGCTCGGCGGCACCTCCATCCTCGGCGGGCGCGGCACCTATGCCGGCACCATTCCCGGCGCCATCCTGCTCGTCACCACCACGGCGCTGATCACCGTCGTCAACGCCTCGCCGGGCTGGCGCTCCATCATGTTCGGATCGCTCATCCTCGGGCTCCTGCTGATTTCCGGCCGCGAGGCGCGCCGATGACGGTGCGCTATGACGGGCCGGTCATCGACCCGCACCACCATCTCTGGGACCTCTCGCTGAAGCGCCATCCCTGGCTGGAAAAGGCGCGGACGGAGGGCGGGGAAATGGTCTACGGCAGCCTCGCGCCGATCCTGCGGGACTACGGCGTGGAGGACTACCGCCGGGACGCGGCAAACCAGAACGTGGTCGCCACCGTGCATGTCGAGGCCGGCTGGTCCGACGCCCATCCGCTGGAGGAAAGCCGCTGGCTCGCCGGCCTCGACCGGACGTCCGGCGTTGCGAAACGGCGTATCGCCCGTGTTCCGCTCGACAGCCCGGATGCCGCCCGCCTGATCGAGGCGGAAGCGGCCGATCCCGACGTCGCCGGCATCCGCGATATCGTCAGCTGGCATCCCGAGCCGGCAAAGAGCTTCGCCGCCCGCGCCCACCGCATGGCCGATCCCGCCTGGCGCGCCGGCCTCGCCCGCCTCGCGCGGCACGATCTCGTCTTCGA
The DNA here is from genome assembly GCA_946481465.1 of uncultured Shinella sp. The sequence goes on from CAMLOC010000113.1 coordinate 7,986, forward strand.
CCTCATGCTCTATCCCTGGCAGATGGACGAGGCGCTCGATCTCGTGCGCGCCTTTCCGCAGACGCTGTTCGTGCTCAACCATGGCGGCAGCCCGGCCGATCGCAGCGCGGAGGGCATGGCGCTGTGGCGTGGCGGCCTTGCGGCGCTCGGCCGCGAGCCGAATGTGCGGCTGAAAATCTCCGACCTTGTCGCCTATGACAACGATTGGACGCCGGAAAGCCTGCACCCGGTGATCGCGCATTGCCTTGCCTGTTTCGGTCCTCACCGGGCGATGTTCGCCAGCGATTTTCCCGTCGCCGGCCTGCACGCGTCTTTCGACGCGATCTACGCGGTTTTCCGTGCCGCGGCCGAACCGCTCTCGCTCGACGAGCAGCGCGCCCTCTTCTTCACCACCGCCAACGATACCTATCGCCTCGGGATCGCCGATCCCCTCGCGGCCAGGGGAGGAACCCATGCCTGACCTTTCCGTGACCGGCCCGGATAGTCCAGTGCTCGACGACCGTATCCGCGGCTTTCCGCCGGGCCATGC